>NZ_JALBGW010000009.1:0-88104 GCF_023006485.1 Neorhizobium sp. BETTINA12A | reverse complement strand
CGCCACCTGCGGCGGCCTCGACGATGCGGCCCGCAAGGTTCTTGCCAACCACGGACTCGGCCCGGATTACCTCCTTCCCGGCCTGCCGCATCGCGCCGGCCACGGCCTGGGCCTCGAAATTCATGAGGAACCCTACCTGGTGCGCGGCAACGCGACCGTGCTCGAACCAGGCATGTGTTTCTCCAACGAACCGATGATCGTTTTCCCGGACCGTTTCGGAATCCGCCTCGAAGACCATATCCACATGACCGAAACCGGACCGCAATGGTTCACGGAGCCAGGCATGGGTCCGACTGAGCCCTTCGCGTGACAGATATCGGCGCGCCCGCGCATATTATCACCCATCAACCAGAGGAGTGCATTTCATGACTACAGGCTGGAGCGGCGTTTTCCCCGCAGTGACGACACAATTCAACGAAGGCTTCTCGATCGACCTCAAGGCGACCCAAGGGGTGCAGGACGCGCTCGTCAATGACGGCGTCAACGGCCTGATCGTCATGGGCACCTGCGGCGAGAACAACTCGCTCGATCCGGAAGAAAAGCGCACCATCCTCAAGGCCGCCGTCGAAGTGGTGAACGGCCGCGTGCCGGTCGTGACCGGCGTGTCCGAATTCGACACCCGCCGCGCCGTCGCCTATGCCCGCGATGCCGAAAAGCTCGGCGCCGATGGCCTGATGCTGCTGCCGGCCATGGTTTATGTGCCGAAGCCGGAAGAACTGGTCGCCCATTTCAAGGCGGTCGCCGCGGCCACCTCGTTGCCGATCATGCTATACAACAATCCGCCGGCCTATCGCGTCAACATCGGCGCCGACGTGCTGCGCCAGCTCGAAGACGTGCCGAACATCAAGGCCGTCAAGGAAAGCGCGCCGGATCCGCGCCGCTTCACCGACCTGATCAACACCTTCGGTGACCGCTTCGACATCTTCGCCGGCCTCGACGACGTGGCGCTCGAAGGCCTGATGCTCGGCGCCAAGGGCTGGGTCTCCGGCCTCACCAGCGCCTTCCCGCAGGAATCCGTAGCGCTGGTGGCCGCCGCCAATCGCGGCGACTGGGTCGAGGCCCGCGCCATCTATCGCTGGTTCATGCCGTTGCTGCATCTCGATGCCGAGCACGACCTCGTCCAGTCGATCAAGCTCGCCGAGCAGATCATGGGCCGCGGCTCCGAGCGCGTCCGCATGCCGCGCATGCTGTTGACGGGTGCCCGCCGTGCGGAAGTGACGGCGATGGTGGAAAAGGCGGCTGCGACGCGGCCGACGCTTGCCAAGAAGGCTGCTTGATAGCGGGACGGATCCCGCAGGATACGCATACAAAAAAGCCGGGCTCGCCCGGCTTTTTTCGTTTCTCTTTTACCGCTGCTGCCCAGGCTCGCCGCTCTGATCCAGGACCCGGCTGAGGCTGAGCGCTGCGATCGTGCAGATCGCGCCGGAGATCAGATATCCGCCGATGAAGATGATGCCGAAACTGCTGGCGAGGCCGAGGGCCACCAGCGGTGCGAAGCCGGCACCGATCAGCCATGCGAGGTCGGAAGTGAGTGCCGCACCGGTATAGCGGTAATATTGCCCGAAGCGCGAGGAGACGGCGCCGGAGGCCTGGCCGAACGAGAGGCCGAGGATCCCGAAGCCGATGATGATGAAGGCATCCTGCCCCTTGCCGCCGGCATCGAGCAGGAAGGGCGCCGAGAACGAGAAGATCGCGATGATCACCGCGCCGATCATCAGCTGGCTGCGGCGGCCGATGCGGTCGGCGATCAGGCCGGACAGGATGATGCCGACGATGCCGACGGCAGCGCCGATCACCTGCACAAACAGGAATTCCGCCGCCGACTGCCCGCCATAAAGCGTCACCCAGCTCAGCGGGAAGATCGTTACCAGGTGGAACATGGCGAAGCTGGCCAGCGGCACAAACGCGCCGAGCACGACGTCATGGGCATGCTTGCTCAGCATTTCGAAGATCGGTCGGGCCTGCAGCTCGTTGGCTTCGAGCGCCGAGCCGAATTCCTTGCTGGCGACGATGCGCAGGCGGGCAAACAGCGCCACGACGTTGATCGCAAACGCCACGAAGAACGGATAACGCCAACCCCAGGCGATGAAATCCGCTTCCGAGAGATTGGCGACGAAATAACCGAACAGGATGCTCGCCAGCGCAAAACCGATCGGTGCGCCGAGCTGCGGGATCATCGCATACCAGCCGCGCCGGTTGGGCGGCGCATTGAGGTTCAGGAGCGAGGCGAGCCCGTCCCAGGCGCCGCCAAGCGCAAAACCCTGCCCCATGCGGAACAGCGCCAGCAAGGCAACGGCCCAGTAGCCGATCGTATCGTAGCCGGGCAGGAAGGCGATCGAAGCCGTCGATCCGCCGAGCAGGAACAGCGCGATCGTCAGCTTGGTGCCGCGCCCATAATTGCGGTCGATCCACATGAACACGAACGACCCGACTGGCCGCGCCATGAAGGCGAGCGGGAAGATCGCGAACGACATCAGGGTCGCGGCGACCGGGGTCGGCGCAAACGGGAAGATCAGCTTCGGAAAAACGAGGACGGAGCCCAGCCCGTAGACGAAGAAGTCGAAGAATTCCGACATGCGACCGATGATCACACCAAGCGCGATGCTGCCCGGCGAGATCGGCCCGTCGTCATGAATGCGGCGGGCGTCCCTTTCGAGGCCGGACGATGTCGGGCCTGTTGACGCGGGATTGACGACCGTGGTCATGAATTCCTCCTGGCGATAGTTCGCCTCGTCCTCGAAATGTTGATCAACATGCAGTCGAGATCAAGGAACAAGACTAAAAAAACCTGACATATGCGACGGACCGCACCGTCTTCTCATCCGCACCCTCTGGTCACCCCCTCAGGCTGTCCTAGATTTCCGATTGGCGAATGCGGAAAATGAGCGTGCAGGTTGGTGCAGCAAAACGGCTCGGAAGACCATGCGGTTTTTTGCTGCACTGCGACAGATTGCTGCACTGCGACGAACGACCTCATTCCAGCCCATGCAGGAACCTGACTATTCCGAACTAGACAAAACACAAATTCGAGCCCGAGATGACCCCTCAGTTGAAAATCGTCGCACGGTTGTTCGCTCTCTTCACCCTTTTAGGGCTTTCCGGATGTAACCTGGTCGTGATGTCGCCTTCCGGCGATATTGCCCGACAGCAGGCAAACCTGATCATCGTCGCCACGGTGCTGATGCTGATCATCATTGTGCCGGTCATCTTCCTCACGCTGTTCTTCGCCTGGCGCTATCGCGGCTCGAACACCAATGCGCCCTATGATCCCGAATGGCACCATTCGACGCGGCTCGAAGTCATCATCTGGTCGGCACCGCTCGCCATCATCATCGCGCTCGGCGCCGTCACCTGGATGAGCACCCATAAGCTCGACCCCTACCGGCCGCTCGACCGGATCGATGCCCAACGCGCCGTGTCCGCCGAGGTGAAGCCTATCACCGTGGAAGTCGTGGCGCTCGACTGGAAATGGCTGTTCTTCTATCCGGAATACGGCATCGCCACCGTCAACGAGATGGCGGCGCCCGTCGACGTGCCGATCAACTTCAAGATCACCGCCTCCTCGGTGATGAACTCCTTCTACGTACCGGCGCTGGCCGGGATGATCTATGCCATGCCGGGCATGGAAACCAAGCTGCATGCAGTCATCAACAGGGCGGGCGAATACGAGGGCCTTTCGTCGAACTATAGCGGCGACGGTTTTTCGCATATGCGCTTCAAGTTCCATGGCGTCGACCAGGCCGGTTTCGATCAGTGGGTCGCCCGGGTGAAGCAGATCGGCACCGCACTTAACCGCGACGCCTACCTGAAGCTCGAAAAGCCGAGCGCCAAGGAGCCGGTGCGCTATTACGCCAATGTCGAGGACGGGCTCTACAGGGCCGTGCTCAACATGTGCGCCATACCCGGCAAGATGTGCATGGATGAGATGATGCATGTCGACATGATGGGCGGCGGCGGGACCGAGAGCCAGGAAAACCGGGCGCGTCTG
Organism: Neorhizobium sp. BETTINA12A; assembly: GCF_023006485.1. Taxonomy (NCBI): domain Bacteria; kingdom Pseudomonadati; phylum Pseudomonadota; class Alphaproteobacteria; order Hyphomicrobiales; family Rhizobiaceae; genus Neorhizobium; species Neorhizobium sp. BETTINA12A. The sequence goes on along the minus strand of NZ_JALBGW010000009.1, from coordinate 84,116 downwards.
GAGCATGACAATCGCCATGCCTTGGGAGAAAGGCTTGGCGCGACCGTGCCGGCCAGCGGTGAACCCTCCCGCATGCCCGAACCGAGACAGAGCGTGGACCAGCCGCAGTCGACCAACCACGACATGCACAACATGCAAGATATGCCGGGAGGCAACACCGCGCCCGACGGCAATCAGGGCGGTCCGGCGCCGGCTCAACTCAACAGCAATGCTCCGGCGCAGCCTGCAACTCAGCCCTGAGACTGCATTTCAAGAGATTTTGGACAGACCCATGTTCGGCAACAGCACTCTGACGGAATTCCTTTTCGGGCGGCTTACCCTCGAAGCCATTCCTTACCACGAGCCCATTCTCGTCGCGACCTTCGTCGTCGTCGCGCTCGGCGGTCTCGCCGTTTTAGGGGTTATCACCAAATATCGACTCTGGGGTTATCTCTGGAACGAGTGGTTCACCAGCGTCGACCACAAGAAGATCGGCGTCATGTACGTGGTTCTGGCGATCATCATGCTGCTGCGCGGCTTTGCCGATGCGATCATGATGCGCATCCAGCAGGCGATCGCGTTTAACGGATCGGAGGGCTATCTGCCGCCGCACCACTACGACCAGATCTTCACTGCCCACGGCGTCATCATGATCTTCTTCATGGCCATGCCCTTCGTGACAGGCCTGATGAACTATGTCGTGCCGCTGCAGATCGGCGCGCGCGACGTCTCTTTCCCGTTCCTCAACAACTTCTCGTTCTGGATGACGACGGCCGGCGCGATCATCATCATGATGTCCCTGTTCGTGGGTGAGTTCGCCCGCACCGGCTGGCTCGCCTATCCGCCGCTTTCGGGCGCGGACTACAGTCCGGGCGTGGGCGTCGATTATTACATCTGGGGCCTGCAGGTGGCCGGCATCGGCACCACGCTTTCCGGCATCAACCTGATCGCCACGATCGTCAAGATGCGCGCGCCGGGCATGACCTTCATGAAGATGCCGATCTTCACCTGGACCTCGCTCTGCACCAACGTGCTGATCGTCGCGTCCTTCCCGATCCTCACCGCCACCCTCGTTCTGCTGTCGCTCGACCGTTATGCCGGCACGAACTTCTTCACCAACGATCTCGGCGGCAACCCGATGATGTACATCAACCTCATCTGGATCTGGGGCCATCCGGAGGTCTACATCCTCGTCCTGCCGGCCTTCGGCATCTTTTCCGAAGTGGTCGCCACCTTCTGCGGCAAGCGGCTCTTCGGTTACGCCTCGATGGTCTACGCCACCTGCGTCATCATGATCCTTTCCTATATCGTCTGGCTGCACCATTTCTTCACGATGGGGTCCGGCGCCTCGGTCAACGCCTTCTTCGGCATCACCACGATGATCATCTCGATCCCGACGGGGGCCAAGATGTTCAACTGGCTGTTCACCATGTATCGCGGCCGCATCCGCTACGAACTGCCGATGATGTGGACGGTCGGCTTCATGGTGACATTCGTCATCGGCGGCATGACCGGTGTCATGCTGGCAGTGCCGCCGGCCGATTTCGTGCTCCACAATTCGCTGTTCCTGATCGCCCATTTCCACAATGTCATCATCGGCGGCGTGGTGTTCGGGCTGATGGCGGGCGTCGTCTACTGGTGGCCAAAGGCCTTCAGCTACAAGCTGGATGTCTTCTGGGGCAAGATGAGCTTCTGGTTCTGGTTCATCGGCTTCTACGTCGCCTTCATGCCGCTCTACGTGCTCGGCCTGATGGGCGTCACACGCCGTGTCAACCAGTTCGAGGATCCGTCGCTGCAGATCTGGTTCGTGATCGCCGCCTTCGGCGCTGTACTGATCGCCTGCGGCATCGGTTCCTTCATCATCCAGCTGGTCGTCAGCTACCTGAAGCGCGACCAGCTGCGCGAGACCTCCGGTGACCCTTGGGACGGCCGCACGCTCGAATGGTCGACCTCCTCGCCGCCGCCGGACTACAACTTCGCCTTCACGCCGGTCGTGCACGACCACGACAGCTGGTACGACATGAAGAGCCGCGGCTATGAGCGCCCGCTCGGCGGCTTCAAGCCGATCCACATGCCGAAGAATACCGGCACGGGCGTCATCCTCGCCGCTATCAGTGTCGTCTTCGCCTTCGCGATGATCTGGTACATCTGGTGGCTGGCAATCGTCGCCTTCGTCGCCATGATCGCCGTCGCGATCGGCCATACCTTCAACTACGATCGGGATTTCCACATTCCAGCCGATACCGTGACCGCAACAGAGGACGCGCGCTCGAAGCTGCTCGCGGAACGGACCTGAAACCATGAGCCAGACGCAAGTTCAGACCCACGGCCCCTCGGGCGATCACGAGACCGACAAGCCGCAGTTCTACGTTACCGAAGAGCATCATCCGGAAGGCAGCACCATGCTGGGCTTCTGGCTGTACCTTATGAGCGACTGCCTGGTCTTCGCCGTCCTCTTCGCCACCCACGGCGTGCTCGGCCGCAATTATGCGGCAGGCCCGTCGCCGGCCGACCTGTTCGACCTGCCGATCGTTGCCGTCAACACGGCAATGCTGCTGTTCTCGTCGATCACCTACGGTTTTGCCATGCTGCAGATGGAACGCGGCGCCAAGACCGAGACGCTGTTCTGGCTCGGCGTGACCGGCGTGTTCGGAGCGATCTTCCTCGGCCTCGAACTCTACGAGTTCAACCATCTGATCCATGAGGGCGCCGGCCCGACCCGCTCGGCCTTCCTCTCCTCCTTCTTCACGCTGGTCGGCACCCACGGGCTGCACGTCACCTTCGGCATCGTCTGGCTGATCACGCTGATGGTGCAGGTCGGCAGACACGGACTGATCGAGGCAAACAAGCGCCGCCTGATGTGCCTGTCGATGTTCTGGCACTTTCTCGACGTCGTCTGGATCGGCGTCTTTTCCTTCGTCTATCTCATGGGAGTCCTCGGATGAGCTCGCACGGCCAAGCCCCGCACGCACCCGCTCACGAAAGTGCCTCAGAGGCCCATCACGGCCACAGCAACGGCCATCAGGCTGGCCACGGCACGCTGAAAGGCTACCTGATCGGCTTTAGCCTGTCGGTGATCCTGACCGCCATCCCGTTCTGGCTGGTGATGAGCGGCGCCATCGACAGCAAGCTATTCACCGCCTTCCTCGTCATGGGGCTCGGCGTCATTCAGATCGTCGTGCACATGGTCTATTTCCTGCACATGAACCCGCGCTCCGAAGGCGGCTGGACGATGATGGCGCTGCTCTTCACCCTCGTTCTGGTCGGCATCACGCTTGCCGGATCGCTCTGGGTCATGCACCATCTCAACACCAACATGATGCCGATGTCGCCGGAGATGATGAAAAACATGCCGTGACCCTCGGGGGCAAGCTGGGAAGGGATAGACGCGTGGCTCTCGACCATCCTTTGACCGGAGAAACAGCCGATGCGGAACCGGCTCGCTCCAGGTTCGTCTTTGCCGCCGCGATGCTGTTGCTGACCGTCGTCTTCCTCGGGCTAGGCACCTGGCAGGTGCAGCGGCTCTTCTGGAAGCTCGACCTGATCGCCCGCGTCGATGCCCGGGTCACGGCAACCCCAGTGCCTGCACCCTCATCGCCAGCCTGGCCCACCATCAACGCCGAAGACGACGAGTATCGGCGCGTCACGGCGACTGGCACTTTCCGCCATGACGCGGAAACGCTGGTCCAGGCGGTCACCGATCTCGGTCCCGGCTTCTGGATCCTGACACCCCTGGAACAGGAGGACGGGACCACCGTCCTCATCAATCGCGGCTTCGTGCCCGCCAACCGCCGCGATCCGGCTTTGCGGCCGGATGGGCAGCTCGCGGGTCCGGTGAAGATCACCGGCCTCATCCGCATCAGCGAGCCGGAGGGCGCCTTCCTGCGCTCCAACGATCCCGCGGTTGATCGCTGGTACTCCCGCAACGTGGCCGCGATTGCCGCCGCCAGGGGTCTCGAAAAGGTGGCACCTTATTTCATCGATGCCGACGCGACGCCGATCCCCGGCGGCCTGCCCGTCGGCGGGCTGACGGTGATCCGCTTCCGCAACAGCCACCTCGTCTATGCCGTGACCTGGTATCTGCTGGCGGTGATGAGCGCCGCGGCCGCCTATGCGATCCAGCGCCGGCGGCTCGCCTGAAACTTGAGGCGTGGATTTCCACGGAATAGCAGGTCCGCAACCTGTTCATCGCGCGCCGAATTTCTCATACTCGATAAACGGCATTTGCCAGCGCCGCGGGCGGGCCGGTTAAGAGCGGATTGATATTATGCGCCAGTTTTTCAACTCGAAATACAAGATCATTTTCACGGCCGCGCTGTTCGTCCTGACATCGATCTTCATGTCGATCTCCGCGACCGGGCATGTCAGTGGCAACTATATCGCGATTGTTCTGGTGGGATTCCTGTTCACGATCCTGTCGCTCTATTCGGCAGTCAGGTCGCGACACGCGGAATACCTGATCATCGGCAGCCTGTTGTTGTCGCTTTCGACACTGGTCGGGATCACCGAATTGCTGACCAAGAAGATCTCCAACATGCAATACGGGGTTTATTTTTTCGCCTTCCTCGGCTGCGTCGGCCTGCTTTCGCTCGGCCTGATAGCACGGTATCTCACCAGCGAGGGGTGGAGCGTCAGTTCCGAAAAGACGCGCGAGGCCTTGTCTGTCTGCGCCACGATCCTGGGATTCGTTCTCGCCATCGCCTCGGCCTTCGTGCCGACCTGAAAAGCCCCGCGATAAATCACCATCGAAAAGGCGCCCGGACGTAGCTGAGCCACGTCCGGGCGATTTTGGTCGATCAGACGAGATCGAAACGGTCGGCATTCATGACCTTGGTCCAGGCCGCCACGAAATCCCTGACGAACTTCGCCTTGGCGTCGGACTGGGCATAGACTTCCGCGATCGCACGAAGCTGCGAATGCGAGCCGAAGATCAGGTCGACGCGGGTGCCGGTCCACTTGGGCGCCTTCGTCTTGCGGTCATGACCTTCGTAAACACCATCCTTGCCGGCAACGGGCGACCATTCGGTACCCATGTCGAGCAGGTTGACGAAGAAGTCGTTCGTCAGCGTTTCCGGTTGGGACGTGAAGACGCCGTGTTCAGGCTGGCCGGCCTTCAGCACGCGCAGGCCGCCGAGAAGAACCGTCATTTCCGGTGCCGTCAACGTCAGAAGCTGGGCGCGGTCCAGCAAGGCCTCTTCAGCCTTCATGAACTGCGTCTTGCCGCTGTTGACATAGTTGCGGAAGGCGTCGGCACGAGGCTCCAGCGCAGCAAAGGAGGCGGCGTCGGTCTGTGCCTCGGAGGCATCCATACGGCCCGGCGTGAAGGGCACGATGATGTCCTGGCCGCCGGCCTTGGCAGCCTTTTCGACGCCGGCTGCACCGGCAAGCACGATCAGGTCGGCCAGCGAGATCTTCTTAGCTCCTGTCTGGGCAGCGTTGAAGTCCTTCTGGATGCCTTCGAGGACGCCCAGGACCTTGGCGAGCTGCGCCGGCTGGTTGGCTTCCCAGTCCTTCTGCGGAACAAGCCGGATCCGCGCGCCGTTGGCACCGCCGCGCTTGTCGGAACCGCGGAAGGTCGAGGCGGAAGCCCAGGCGGTGGAAACCAGTTCCTGTACCGAGAGGCCGGTCGCCAGAACCTTCGCCTTCAGCTCGGCGACATCCTTGTCGTCGACGAGCGGGTGGTCGACGGCCGGGATCACGTCCTGCCAGATCAGGTCTTCGGCCGGAACTTCCGGGCCGAGATAACGGACCTTCGGACCCATGTCGCGATGGGTCAGCTTGAACCAGGCGCGGGCGAAGGCATCAGCGAATTCGGCCGGATTTTCCAGGAACCGGCGCGAGATTTTCTCGTAGATCGGATCGAAGCGCAGCGCCAGGTCGCTGGTCAGCATGGTCGGAAGCTGCTTCTTCGACGGGTCGAAGGCGTCCGGAATGGAAGCTTCTGCATTCTTCGCCACCCACTGCTTGGCGCCGGCCGGGCTTGTGGTCAGTTCCCATTCGAAGCCGAACAGGTTCTCGAAGAAGTAGTTGCTCCACTGGGTGGGCGTCTGGGTCCAGGTGACTTCCAGGCCACTGCCGATGGCATCGCGGCCAACCCCGGTGTTGAACTTGCTCGACCAGCCGAGGCCTTGGGCTTCGAGCTCGCCGCCTTCCGGGTCGACGCCGACAAACGACGGATCACCAGCACCATGGGTCTTGCCGAACGTGTGGCCACCGGCGATCAGTGCCACGGTCTCTTCGTCGTTCATTGCCATGCGGGCGAAGGTTTCGCGGATGTCGCGTGCCGAAGCGAGCGGATCGGGTGTGCCGTTCGGGCCTTCCGGGTTGACGTAGATGAGGCCCATCTGCACGGCGCCGAGCGGTTCTGCGAGCTGGCGTTCGCCGCTGTAGCGCTCATCCCCGAGCCAGGTGCCTTCCGGACCCCAGTAAAGTTCTTCCGGCTCCCAGACGTCGGCGCGGCCGCCGGCAAAACCGAACGTCTTGAAGCCCATCGATTCGAGCGCGACATTGCCCGTGAGGATCATCAGATCCGCCCAGGAGATCTTGTTGCCGTATTTCTGTTTGATCGGCCACAGCAGGCGACGGGCCTTGTCGAGGTTGACGTTGTCCGGCCAGCTGTTGAGCGGCGCGAAACGCTGCTGCCCCTGGCCTGCGCCGCCGCGGCCGTCGGTGATGCGGTAGGTGCCGGCGCTGTGCCAGGCCATGCGGATGAACAGGCCGCCGTAATGACCGAAATCAGCCGGCCACCATTCCTGCGAATCCGTCATCAGGGCCTGAAGGTCTTTCTTCAGGGCGTCGAGATCGAGGGTCTTGAACTCCTCGGCATAATTGAACGCCTCACCCATCGGGTCGGAGCGAACGGAGTGCCCGTGAAGAATCTGGACGTTCAGCTGGTTAGGCCACCACTCGCGGTTCGATCGGCCGCGAGGCGTGTGCGCGACCGGACATTTGCCGGCGTTTTCGCTAGATTTCGCATCCATGACTATCTCCTTGATTGTTTTCATTATCTGTCGTGCAAAAGAGGCTGTTTCTGCCGAACCGTCCGGTCCGGCTGCGCTGTTTCAGACTGTCGTCCCTGCCTTTCGAGCAAGGATCATGGTCCACGCGCGCCCTCCCTTGGTTCCTTCTTATCGGAAGCGCCTCATAAATTTAAGTTGGATTTACTGATCGTCGCGATAAGCTGAGGTTATGAAGAACGTCACACTGAAACAACTCCGTTATTTCGAGGCCCTGGCGCGGGACGGCCGCTTCCGCCGCGCCGCCGATGCCTGCGCGATTTCCCAGCCGGCTTTGTCGATGCAGATCAAGGAACTTGAACAGGAATTGGGCGGCGATCTCTTCGAGCGGAATGCGCGCGAAGTGAAACTCACCGCCTTCGGTCAGACATTTGCGCTGCGGGTTCGCGATATCCTGCGGGCCGTGGACGAACTGGCGGATCTCGCCCGCGCGTCGCGCGATCCGTTCCTGGCGCGCCTGCGCATCGGCATCATCCCGACGATTGCGCCCTATCTGCTGCCGGCGATCATCAACGACCTGAACATGACGTTCGACGGGATCGAATTGCAGGTGCGCGAGACGCAGACGGCAAAACTGGTTCAGGAACTGGCGCAGGGCGAGCTGGATCTGGCAATCGTCGCCCTGCCCGTCTCGGAACCGTTCCTGACCGAACTCAAGCTGTTCGACGAGGAGTTCGTGCTGGTCCGGCGACGTGAGGACGAAGGCAAGCCTGTCCCCGAACGCGAGGCATTACGCGAAATGCGCCTGCTGCTGCTGGAGGAAGGCCACTGTTTTCGCGATCAGGCCCTGTCGTTCTGCAAAATAGGATCGACCCGCGCCCGGGAAGTGATGGAAGGCAGCTCTTTGTCCACCCTGGTCCAGATGGTCAGCGCCGGCATCGGCATCACCCTGATCCCGGAAATGGCAGTGCCTTTGGAAACGCGTTCGGCCAAGGTTTCGATCTCCCGCTTCCAGACGCCCCGGCCGGCCCGCACGATCGGAATGATCTGGCGCCATTCGACGCCTCTCGTCACCCAGCTCCTGCAGATTTCCGAGGTAGTGCGCCGCTCAGCCGATACGATGCGCGAACAGTATGCAATGCGCGCCTGAGACGTCGATCTGCCAGCGAAGCTGCGCCACCTCGCCAACCAGCGGCGGCGTTTTCTCGGCACGTCTGCACCGATCCTGGTCGAGGCGAAGGCCAATTCCGGCCGGTCGCTCGATTTCGTCCACGACCAGTTCGCCTGCGGCAGACGGTTCCTCAATGTCGTTGATGACGTGAGGCGCGAATGCCTCGCTCATGGTTTCGTTGCTGACTACGCTCTATCAAAACGCGAGTTGCACCTTCATCGATCGCGTCCGGTCACCGGCCGCCTCGAATGCCTTGACGGCGTCTTCGAAGGGATAGGTTCCGGTGAGCAGCGGCTTCAGATCAACGCGCCGCTTGCCGATGAGGTCAACGGCAAGCCCGAATTCCTCGTGGAAGCGGAAAGTGCCTTTCATCTCGATCTCCTTGGCCACCACCATGTTCTGCGGGATCGACACGTCGCCGCCGAGCCCGAGCTGGACGAGGATGCCGCGCGGCTTCAACACCTCAAGGCCCGCGCGCAGGGCGCTCTGATTGCCAGACGCCTCGAACTGGACGTCGAAGTATCCCTTATTGGCAGCGTAGGCGGATAGGAGCTCCGGATCGCGGGCGACGTTGATGACCCGGTCGGCACCAACCTGGAGCGCCGTCTCGAGTACGGGGTTCATCACGTCGGTGGCTATGATCTCCCTTGCCCCATGGGCGCGTGCCGCGATGATTGCCAGCGCACCGATCGGGCCGCAGCCTGTGACGAGAACCCGCTTGTCGGCGAGCCCGCCAGCGCGGACGATCGCGTGCAGCGTGACGGCGAAGGGTTCGGCCATTGCGGCTTCGTGGATGGAGACGCCATCGGCGACCTTGTGGCATTGCCACTGCTCGGCGACCAGCCGCTCGCGGAAGGCCCCCTGGATATGCGGCATCGGCATGGCGGAGCCGTAGAAGCGCATGTTCAGGCAATGGTTCTGCTGCCCCTTCAAGCAGTAGTCGCAGGCATTGCAGGGGCGACTGGGCGACACCGCCACCCGGTCGCCGACGGCAAGGTCGGATACGCCTAGCCCCAATGCCTTGATCGTTCCTGCAACCTCGTGGCCGAGGATCATCGGCTCGCGGACACGCACCGTGCCGAAGCCGCCGTGATTGTAATAATGCAGGTCGGAGCCGCAGATGCCGCCCGCCTCGATGGCGACCTCCACCTGTCCCGGGCCGAGCGCCTCGACCTCCCGTTCCTCTATGCGCAGGTCCTTGGCGGCATGAATGACGACGGCTTTCATGGGCTTGTCCTCAGAGAACGGGGTTTGGCAAGCTGGCGCCGGCAAAGTGGGCGGCGAGATTGTCGCGCACCAGCTTGCCCATCGCCTTGCGGGTCTCGATCGTCCCGGACGCATGGTGCGGCTGCACCAGGACGTTGCCGAGTTCGAGGAAACGCGGATCGAGCTTCGGCTCGCTCTCGAACACGTCGAGTGCCGCAGATCCGAGCGCTCCACTTTCGAGTGCGGCGAGCAGCGCTTCCTCGTCGATATTGGACGCGCGCGAGATGTTGATCAGCATGCCTTCGGGGCCTAGCGCTTCGATCACGTTTTTCGAAACGATATGACGCGTGGCAGCGGACGCGGCGAGCGTCACGAACAGGAAGTCCGCATGCCGGGCAAGTTCGATCGGATCGGCGATGAAGGTCATCCCGTCGGAATAGGGCTTTTCCGATACGTCGCTATAGGCAATGTCCATGTCGAAGCCCTTGAGGCGCTTGGCGACCTCGAAGCCGATACGGCCAAGGCCGAGAACCCCCGCCTTGCGGCCCCAGACTCGGCGCTTCAGCGGATAGAGACCCTTTGTCCCCCAGCTTCCGTCCCTCACCCATGTCTCTGCTCCGATCATGCCGCGGGACTGGACGAGCATCATTGCCACGCCGAGATCGGCCACGTCATTGGTCAGCACGTCCGGCGTATTGGTCACGCGGATGCCGCGAGCGCGGGCAGCATCCAGATTGACCGCATCGTAACCGACGCCGTAGACAGAAATGACTTCGAGCTTCGGCAGCTTGCCGATCAGGTCGGCGGAAGCGCCCAGTTCGCCCCGCGTGGCGATGGCGCGGATACCGGCGGCGTGCTGGCTTACGAAGGCATCGCGGTCGACGGCCTCGTACAGCTTCAGGACATTATACTGCGCCTCCAGTTCGACCAGATCCCACTCGGGATAAGGGCCGATCAGAAGAATGTCGGGCTTGCTCATGGTTCCTCCAGGTTTCAGTTCGAGCGCCTCTGGCGGGCTGCCAGCAGCGTCATTGCCATCGAGACGATGGATTCAAGCGACCGGTTGATGTCGACGGTCACGACGTCGGGCTCCGTAGTCGGAAGATCGGCCGTCGCACTTGCCACAGCCCGACACGCCCATCACGACGATCGGCCCGAAGCCTCCTGCCTCAGAGGCTGGTGGTGATGCCGCCATCGACATAGAGCGTGTGTCCGTTGACGAAGGAGGAGGCCTTGCTCGACAGGAAGACGGCCGCACCGACCAGTTCCTCGACATCGCCCCAGCGTCCGGCGGGCGTGCGTTTCTCAAGCCAGGACGAGAATTCCTCGCTGTCGACCAGTGCCTGGTTCAACGGGGTCTTGAAGTAGCCTGGGGCAAGCGCATTGATCTGCAGCCCGTGCTTGGCCCAGTCGGTGCACATGCCGCGGGTCAGGTTCTTCACCGCCCCTTTGGTCGCCGTATAGGGCGCGATGCCGGGGCGTGCGAGTTCGCTCTGCACCGAGGCGATGTTGATGATCTTGCCACGTCCGCGGCCGATCATGTGCTTGGCCACCGCCTGGCCAACGTAGAAGACACTGGAGATATTGGTCTTCAGCAATTGCTCCCAGCGGTCGATGGGGAAATCCTCGAGCGGGCTGCGGAACTGCATCCCGGCATTGTTGACGAGGATGTCGATCGCACCGACTTTGGCCTCGAGCGCATCGACCCCGCGTTTCACCGCTTCGGCGTCCGTCACGTCGAAGTCAGATACCGAAACCGTCGCACCAGTTTCCTTGAGCTGTCCTGCAGCGGTCTCGAGCTTGGCCCTGTCACGGCCGTTCAGAACGATGGAAGCTCCGTGTTCCGCGAGGCCTCTGGCAAGCGCAAAGCCGATACCCTGCGACGATCCCGTCACCAGGGCTCGCAAACCGGTCAGATCAAACAGGGAATAACTCATCGGATACCTCGTTCCTTGAACAGGAAAAAATGCTGCGACATCTGGGGCGCCTACTCAGATGTCGACGACAAGTCCCTTGGCTTTCAACACCGATTCCAGCTTGCTGACCTCGATGACCGACTTTCCCTGCTTGTAGGCTTCGATATAACCGGCTTCAGCATCTTCGCGGGCCTGCGACAGACGCGCTGCCTCTTGCGCCTCGGCGCGGCGCACGACAACGAGGCCATCAGCATCGCCGACGATGATATCGCCCGGATTGATGATCTCTCCGCCGACGATAACCGGATCGTTGACCGCGGCGATGGTTTCCTTGACGGTGCCCTTGATGCAGACGCTGAGCGAAAAGACCGGGAAGCCAAGCTCTCGGAGTTGCAACGTGTCACGGACGCCGGTATCGGTCACCAGGCCGCCGATGCCCTTTGCAAGGCAGGCATTGGCAAGAACATCGCCGAAAGAGCCGGCCTCTTCAAACTCGCCCGCAGACACGACGATGATATCGCCCGGTTTGGCGTAGTTGATGGCAAGCTGCAACATGATGTTGTCGCGCGGTGCACATTTGACAGTAAAGGCCGGGCCGCACAGCTTCATGCGATAGTCGACCGGCTTGAGGCGCGAGGAAAGCGCGCCCCTGCGCCCCTGCGCTTCATGGATCGTGGCCGGCGAGAATTTGGCGACCGCCTCGATGTCGGCCTTGCTTGGCCGTTCTGCTATGTCTTTGATATGGATCATGAAAACCTCGTATGGCAAGACCGGCGACGGGCACATCCCGCCGCCTGCAGCCTTCGTTGATTTGCGATTGAGTTCAGCGGGAGGCGATTACGGGATAGGGTCGAACTTCAGTTCGGAAAGCGGCACCACCTTGTCGGTGCGGGTCATCTTGTATTCGGTGTCCTGGCCAAGCCACTTGTCCCAGATCTTGTTGAGATCGCCGGACGTGTCGAGCTTGCGCAGGATTTCGTTGACCTTGGCGGTCAGGGCGGGATTGTCCTTGGCCATGCCGATACCGATTGGCTGGAAGAGCATCGGCTCCTCGATCATCCGCATCGGCTTGCCCTTTGTCTTGGATTCGTTCACCAGCTTGGTCGTGGTCATGGTGTTGGCGACCATGCCGCGTGCCTTGCCCTGCTGGACGGCGAGATAGGCGGAGCCGGTGTCCTGGAAGGTCAGCGGATCGGACTTGTTGAGCTTGATCGACATTTCCGATGTCGAACCCTTGGTGGAAGCGACGCGCTGGCCTTCGTAGTCGGACTTCTTCTTGCCGGCATCGTCGACTGGAACGATCAGCATTTCCTTGGCGAGATAATAGGGATCGCTGAACTGGATCTGCTCGGCGCGGCCCTGGGTATAGGCAAGATTGGCAACTGTGATGTCGACGCGGCCAAGCTTGACTTCCGGCACGCGGGCTTCGACCGAAACCGGCTTCACTTCAGCCTTGACGCCGAGTTCCTTGGCGATGGCATTGCAGAGATCGACGTCGAACCCGACCATCTCGCGCGTCTTCACATCCGGAGCGGCGAATGGCGGAACGTCGGCGAACGTAGCGCAGCGCAACGTCTTGCTGGCCAGGATCGTGTCGAGTTGGTCCGCGACCGCCGGCGAAGCGGCACCGGCCGCTGCCAATGCGATGGTTAGTGTCAGGCATTTCCAGTTCATTGCTGTTCTCCTTGTTATGATGTCTTGATTGGTCAATGGCGCAGATCGGACAGGAACCGCTGGGCTCGGGGATGACGAGGGTTCTGGAAGAAATCCTTGGGCGGCGCCATTTCGAGGATCTCGCCTGCATCGATGAACCAGACGCGGTCTGCGACATCGCGGGCAAAGCCCATCTCGTGGGTGACGCAGAGCATGGTCATACCGTCGGCAGCCAGGCTCTTCATGACGCTCAGCACCTCGCCCACCATTTCCGGGTCGAGCGCGCTGGTCGGCTCGTCGAACAGCATGACCGGTGGTTCCATGGCAAGTGCCCGGGCAATCGCGACGCGCTGCTGCTGCCCGCCGGATAGCTGGCCTGGATAGGAATTCGCCTTGTCGGCAAGCCCGACACGATCGAGCAGCTTGATGGCTTTGTCGCGAGCGACGTCCGCAGAAACGCCCTTCACCCGGATCGGCGACATAGAGACGTTCTCGACCGCCGAGAGATGCGGAAAGAGGTTGAAGCTCTGAAACACAAACCCGATCCTGCTGCGCAGCCGGTTCAGTTCGCGTCCGCGCATCGGGGCATGAATATTCTGGCCCTCGAAGTTGATCGATCCGCTGTTGATTTCCTCCAGCCGATTGACGGTGCGGATCAGCGTGGACTTGCCGGAACCGGATGGTCCGCAGATCACGACGACTTCGCCGCGGCCGACCTCGGCGTTGATGTTGCGCAGGACCGGATAATCGCCGTAGCTCTTGCAGACATCCGAAAGGCGGATGGCCTGGCCATCCTGCAGCGGGGAAACTGGCATCGTCATGGCTGCTCCACAAGTGTTTTGAGGGGGACGGCCTCGGTGGCCAGGCGAGCGTTGCGGCGCGGGCCTGCGCGGCGGCGTGCAATGCGCCGCTCGAGGCTGTTGGCCACATAGGTCAGGCTCCAGCAGAGCACGTAGTAGACGGCAGCCAGGATGATGAAGACCTGGAAGGGCTGGGTGAACAGCTGGTTGTTCACCTGGCTTGCCGCGAAGGTCAGGTCCGGCACGTTGATCACGTAACCGAGCGTCGTGTCCTTGATCGTCGAGACGAATGTCGAGATCATGCTCGGGATCATGTTGTAGAGCGCCTGCGGCAAGATCACGAAGCGCATTGCGCTGAGATGGCTGTGGCCGAGCGCCCTTGCCGCATCCATCTGCCCCTGGCCCAGCGAGACGATGCCAGCCCGCACCACTTCGCTCAGGAACGCCCCCTCGTAGACGACCAGCGTTACGAGCATGATCAGGAAGCTTGGTACGTCGGCACCGGTCCAGAGCGGAACCAGGAAATAGCACCACAGAATGAGCATCAGCAGCGGCACGCCCCGGGTGACGTAGACGAGGCCGGTCACCGGCCATCTCAACGCCCGCCATTTTGAAAGGCGTGCCAGGGCGAGCAGAATGCTGACCGGAAAGGCAAGCAGGATCGCCAGCAGGGAGAGGATGATCGTATTGGCAAGCCCGCCCAGCGGTCCGTTGGGATACTGCCCGATCAGAAGGAGCAGCCAATAGTCATGGATGATGGTAATGATGTCCTGGATCATATGCGCGCTCTCCGAGCCGGATCAGCGCGCATCGACAGATAAGCACCGGCCCCCATGATGATGAGCGAGAAGAACAGGTAGAGGACCGTGCCGACCAGGTAGATTTCGAAAGTCCGGAAGCTGAGGTTTTCAATCTCCTTGACCGCGTGCGTCAGTTCCGAAGCGCCGACGACGATCGCCAGGCTGCTGTTCTTGAACAGCGAAACGCTGTGATTGATCAGCGGCGGCAAGGCGTTGCGCACGCCCTGCGGCATGACCACGAAGCGCAGGGCCGAGATATAGCCGTGACCGAGGGCCTTGGCGGCTTCCATCTGGCCCGGGCTGACGGAGCGCAAACCGGACCGCAGGTCTTCGCTGAAATAAGCTGCCTGGCACAGTCCAAGGCCGATGATGGCGAAGATCGCCTCCGCATTGTGATCCGTCAGCCAATTCGCCAGGCCCTGCGGCAGCAGCGTGAATATCCCGAAATACCACAGCATCAGCTGCACCAGGGTCGGCACGTTGCGATGGTAGGAGATGTAGGCCTTGACGATGGGCTCGCCGATCCTGACCGGTGACATGCGGAACGCCAGCAGCAGGATCGCAAGCGTCATCGCCAGCAGCCACGAACCGACATAGATGGCGAAAGTCGTCTCGATGCCGTGCAGCAGCATCGCGCGATAGTCGGAATTGGTCAGGATCGCGGATAGATCAAAGCCGGTCACCGCTTCGCGCCTTCAGCTTCGTAGACGGCTGCGGAGGTTTCGGGCCTGGCAGTCTGCAGCCCGCCCATCACCTGCAATGTCGGGGTGATCTCCATATGGCCGATATTGACGGCGACCGGTGCGGCGATCGCAAAGGCGATCGCGTCGGCGATGTCGGATGCCTGCGGCAGCTCGAACCCGTCGATGAAACGTTCGCGCACGCTCGGATCGTTGCCGTGCACGTGGTTGAAGATATCCGTCGCGACACGCCCCGGGCAGATTTCCGTCACGCGGACGCGTTTGCCGAATGCGTCGATCCTGAGCTGATTGGAGAGCATGGCGACGCCGGACTTGACCGCATGATAGATGGAATTGCCCCCGAAATTGTAGTTGCCGGCGATCGAGGAAATGTTGACGACATGGCCGCGGTCGCGCTCGACCATGCCAGGAACGATCAGGCGACAGATATGCAGGACGGCGCGCAGATTGACGTCGACCAGCAGATCAATGTCTTCGGCATCCGCCTGCAAGAATTTCTTCGGCCGGTCGACGCCGGCATTGTTGACCAGAATGTCGAACTGGACGCTCTCGGCAAGTTCAGCGATCGCGGCACGGTCGGTGACGTCGATGACATGCGCGATACAGCCCGTACGCTCGGCGAGTTCATTGAGGGCATCAGCACTACGAGCGATCGCATGCACTTCGATATTCTCGGCGCGGAGACGCTCCACGACGGCAGCGCCGATGCCGGACGATGCGCCGGTAACCAGTGCGGTCCTGTAATCGGAGAATGACATTCTGATCCCCTTGTTGTTGGCGTGGACAGTATCGAAGCTTTAACGGCTTGCCTAAGACCGATTATTTCTGGAGTAATAAGCAAGTTTTATGGAGCTTGCCGGATGGCGAGCGCCCAGCCCCAAGGCCTTGAATTCCTTATGGCGGAGTAGGCGGCCATCCTGCAGGGCCGCATTGCCAAAGGCGGGCATGTCTGCAAAACATAGGCCTGCGGAATAGAGCATCACCCGACCCCATGGATATTAGGCGCCTCAAATCCTTCATCGTCATCGTCGACAGCGGCAGTATCACCCGCGCCGCCGATATCCTTCACCTCGCACAGCCGGCGCTCAGCCAGCAGCTTGCAGCGCTGGAGGAGCATTTCGGCCAGAAACTGCTGATCCGCAGCCAGCAGGGCGTCAGCATGACCGATGCGGGACATGCGGTGTACAGGCACGCGCAGATCATCCTGCGGCAGATGGAGCAGGCGCAGGCTGATGCCGCAGCCGCCGGCAATTCACTGGCGGGCCGGGTCTCGGTGGGCCTCGTGCCGTTCAGCAGTGCCGCCACGCTCTCGGTCGATCTCTTGGCGGAAACACGCAAGCGGCATCCGGGCATTCTGCTGCACCTGACCGAAAGCGTCGGCCAGACCTATAGCCAGATGATCATGAACGGACGGCTGGAGATGGCGCTGATCCATGGCATCGGGCCGATCAAGGGCGTGCGTTTCGAACCGATCCTGAGCGAGGAATTTTATCTCGTCGCGCATCGCAACTTCGCGATCGAGGCGGATTCGAAACCCGTGCCGCTCGGCGCCCTGGATGGAATGCCGATGCTGCTGCCACCGGCCTATAATTTCGTGCGCCGCGCCATCGATACCGCTTTCACCCGCAGCAGGATCAATCTCAAGGTCGTGGCGGAGGTGGAAATCGTGCGCACCCTCGCCCGCGCGGTCGGAAATGGGCTCGGGGCGACGATCATGCCGAAGGCCATTGCCGACCGCATCGTTTCCGAGTCGAGCGAACCGCTCGTCTGCCGGGTCGTATCGCCCCGGATAGAGGAAACGCTTTCGCTCTGCACGTCCGACCAGAACTCGTTGTCGGAACCGGCATTTGCCGTCCGGGACATTCTCGTGGAACTGACCGAGCGGTTGAAACTCTGAGCAAGCTATTTCCGAGGCGGAAGTCGGCACTTCATCTCAGTGCATCGATTTGCAGAACTCGGCAATGCGCGCGCAACCCTCGTTCAGCATCTCCATGCTGGTCGCATAGGAAATGCGGAAATACGGGCTCATGCCATAGGCCGCCCCCTGGACGGTCGCGACATGGTGTTCCTCTATCAGGCCCATGACGAAATCGACGTCGGTCTCGATCTTCCGCCCGCCCTTCGTGGTCTTGCCGATCAGGCCCGACATGTTGGGATAGAGATAGAACGCTCCTTCCGGCTTGTGGCAGCGCAGGCCTTCGATTTCCGAGAGCCTTGCGACGACGAAGTCGCGCCGTTCCCGGTAGATCGCCGCACGCTCCTTAAGCAGATCCTGCGGGCCGTCGAGGGCTGCGATGGCGGCGGCCTGGGTGACCGTCGTGATGCCGCCGGCGTTCTGGGAGTTGACCTTGCTGATCGCCGCGACCAGTTCCTTCGAACCGCTGGCGCAGAAGCCCAGCCGCCAACCGGTCATGGCATAGGCTTTCGAGACTCCGTTCATCGTCAGGACGCGGTCGTAGAGCCTGGGTTCGGCCTCGGCGATGGTGCAGAATTCGAAATCGTCATAGACCAGATGCTCATAGATGTCGTCGGTCAGGATCCAGACATTCGGGTGCCGCAGCATGACCTGCGCGATCGCCGCCATCTCGGCCCGCGAGCAGGCAGCGCCCGTCGGGTTGTTCGGGAAATTCAGGATGAGCCATTTGGTGCGTGGCGTGATCGCCGCGTCCAGATCCTCCGGGCGCAGCTTGAACCCGGTCTGCTCGAAGCAGGGGACCGCGACCGGCGTTCCTCCGGCGAAATGGACGATATCCGCGTAGCTCACCCAGGAAGGGGTCGGAATGACCACCTCGTCGCCCGGATTCAGGGTCGCGAGCATGGCGTTGAAAATTGTCTGCTTGCCGCCAGCCGACGCAACGATCTGGCTGGCGTCATAGACGAGATTGTTGTCCCGCTTGAACTTCCTGGCGATCGCGGCCTTCAGCTCCGACGTACCATCGATCGGCGGATATTTCGTATCGCCACCCAGTCCTGCAACGTGAGCGGCCTCGATCGCGTGGGCCGGTGTGGGGAAATCCGGTTCCCCGGAGGAAAGGCTGACGACCTTGATGCCCTTGGCGGCCAGTTCCCGGGCGCGCTGGGTCATTGCGGCGGACGCCGGTATGGAAACGTTCTTCAGGCGGTCGGCGATGGACGGCATTGACTTGGTCTCTCGGTGAAACGGAAATTGTGATGGCAGGCATCCGGTCAGGACGCGAGTTCGGCCGCAGGCGCGAGCGTCGCGCCGGAAGCTTCGATTTCGCTGCGGACGATCCGGGCAAGCTCAAGCGAGCCAGGCGTATCGCTGTGCACGAGAATGGAGCGAGCCGGCATGGCGATGATCGTCCCATCGATCGCTTCGATGGTCGCATCGGTCAGGAACCGGCGCACCCTTGCACGAACCGCCTCCTCCTCCTTGACCAGCGCACCCGGCAACCCGCGGGCGACGAGCTTGCCGCCGGCGTCATAGGCGCGGTCGGCTAGGAAAAGCGCCAGCGTCTTCAGCCTGGCGCGCTTCGCGGCCCTCTCGATTTCGCTGTCCGGCGTCACGAACACCACGAGGTTCGGATCGACGCTCGAAATGGCATTCATCAGCAGGTCCGCCAGCGCGGGATCCCGATTGGCCATGTTGCCCATGGCCGCGTGAAAGCTGAAATGGCCGACGGTCATATTCTCGGCCTTGGCGATCGCGGTCAGGGCGCCGAGCTGGTACAGCATCTGCTGGCGCAATTCGTCCGGCTGGTAAGGCATTTCGCGCCGGCCGAAACCGGCCCGGTCCGGCAGGCCCGGATGTGCGCCGATACCGACGCCGTTCTGCTTGGCGAGGCGCACCATGCGCGCCATCGTGTCCGGATCCCCGCCGTGAAAACCACAGGCGATATTGGCCGACGATACCACCTGCATCATCGCCTCGTCGTCGCACAGACGATAGGGGCCGAAACCCTCGCCCATGTCGGAATTCAGATCAATCTTCATCGCGTCCTCCATCTGATCGCGAATGGCGTCAGATCATCGCCTTCAAGGCGCGCTTGACCATTTGTGATGTCCGCTCGATGTCCTCGACATACCGGGAGACAATCTGTTCGACCGCGCGGGCCTCGGCATGTGTCGAGCGCACGAACCGCAGTCGGCTGCCGGCGCGCGCCTGCCCGAGCCGCCACAGATCGGCTTCGATCACGCCGGCGATCTTCGGATAACCGCCCGCCGTATTGGCGTCGCTCATCTGGATGATGGGCTCCCCACCCGGCGGTACCTGGACCACGCCGGGCACCACGCCATGCGAGCGCATTTCGACCGTCTTCACCGGCTTGATCGGTGCACCGGAAAGACGGTAGCCCGTGCGGTCGCTACGCGACGAAATCCTCCAGATCTGGCTCCAGAAAGCCTCGCCGTCATCGGCGAAGAGCTCATGTTCTCCGGCGGGAATGGCGCGGATGAGCAGCGTGCCGTCATTGGCTACGGGGAACGCGTCGCGCAACGCGGTCGCCGGCGCCACGGCGGCGATACCGCCTGCCGGAAGCGGAAGAGGTTGGGGAAGGGCACAGACCTCGATCCGGTCTCCCTTCATCAGCGGCCGGCCGGCATTGCCACCGAACCCACCGCGCAGCGCCGTGCTTCGCGAGCCCATGAGAACGGGAACGTCGATCCCGCCGCCGAGCACGATATAGGCGCGTGCAAGCTTCGGCGGCTGTTTCAGCTCGAGGATCTGTCCAGCCTCGGCCCGATACGCACACCACGACAGCAATGCCCGACCATCGAGCAGTGGCTGACCATCGGCGCCCGTGACGGCAAACACGGTGGGAACCTCGAAACACAGCTTGAAGGGAAACATCTGTATCTCGATGGCAGCCGCATCCTGCGGATTGCCGACGAGGATGTTGCCGATCCTGACCGCGAGCGGATCCATGGCGCCGCCGGCGGAGACACCGATATCGCGATAGCCGGGGCGGCCGAGATCCTGCACCGTATTGAAGGGACCGGTTTCGACGATTTCGATCATAGCTCGATCCTGTCCGGCACGAAGCGCACCGTGTCGCCCGGTGCCATGAGGGCCGGCGTGGAAGACGTCGGGTCGAACATCTGCAGATCGGCATAGCCGATGGAATTCCACCCGTTCGGGCCGGTCAGCATCGCGACGCCCGTCTGCATTCCGCCGATCGTCACGCAGCCTTTTTCCATCTTGAGCGACGGAACCGTCTTGCGGGGCATGTAGATACGGGCATCGAGGCCATGCAGGTAACCGAAACCGGGAGCGCTTCCGAGCGCAAAGACCCGATAGGTCGCATCGTGATGGAGGCGCACCACCTCCCGATCGCTCAGACCGGAAAAATCACAGACCGCCGCAAGATCAGTCGCATAGGCACCACCGTAATGGACGGAGATCTCTATCGTCTTTCCGGAGAGATCGAGGCTGGGGACGTTGTCCCAGGCCTCCAGAAGCCGGCCGACGATGAACTGCGGATCCTCCGGCGTTGCCGTAAAGATCGCCAGCAGGTTTGTCATGCCTGGTATCACTTCCGCGACATCCGCCCAATCCCTGACCACATGGGATAGTGCCCAGATGAAACGCTGTGCCGGCAGATCGAATTCACCCGCCGCTTCGAGCAGGAAGGAGCGCCCTCCAATGAAGGAAACGCGCGCCCTGCCTTTCGTCGCCGTGACGATCTGGTGCGAAGACACAAGGGGCTTTGACGTGGCGATCATGGCTGGGGCTCGATTTCAAAGAGGGGATCGCCAAATCCGACCAGTGCGCCGGGCTCCGCCAGCCGCCGCGCCAACAAGCCGGATCGGCCAGCCGGAACGGGAAGCAGCACCGATCCGATGCGGATAAAGCCGACGACATCCTTGTCGGAAACCCTGCGCGGCAGTGTCTCGGTTTCCTCGGAAACCGAAGGATGGATGGCGCAGAAGCATCCCGCAATCGGCGCCTTGACGGTCACCGCTTTGGCCTGGTTCGCCCCGATGCCGCCTGTCAAACGGATGTGCGGCCCCTCGCCCTTCGAGACGACGAGGCGAAGTTGCCCAACCGGACCGGAAATCTCGAGGCCGTCGACGCCGGCCGCCGTCAGCGCTTCCGTCAGCGCGGCGATTGTTGCAGGATCGCTGAAATCGATCGTGCTCATGCGGCTCTCCGCTGCTTGAGCCACTTCTCCAGGTAGTGGATGTCCGTTTCGCCCCGAGCAAAGGCTTCGTCCTCGAAGAGCGCCCGCAGGAATGGCAGGTTGGTGGAAATCCCCTCCACCCTCGTACCGGCAAGCGCCTCGCGCATCCTTGCCATTGCCTCGGCCCGCGTCGGAGCGTGCACGATCAGCTTGGCGATGAGGGAATCGTAATAGGGAGAGACCCGATAGCCGGCGTGAATATGGGTGTCCACCCGCACGCCCGGCCCTTCGGGAAGCGCAAGCTCGGTGATGGTTCCTGCCGACGGCAGGAAGCTCTCCGGAGCTTCGGCATTGATGCGGCACTCGAACGAATGGCCGCTGCAGCGGATATCGTCCTGCCGCAACTCGAGTGGAATACCCTGGGCGGCGTTGATCTGCGCATGGACGATATCGATGCCGCTGGTCATTTCCGTGACCGGATGCTCGACCTGAAG
The DNA here is from genome assembly GCF_023006485.1 of Neorhizobium sp. BETTINA12A. NCBI lineage: Bacteria > Pseudomonadati > Pseudomonadota > Alphaproteobacteria > Hyphomicrobiales > Rhizobiaceae > Neorhizobium > Neorhizobium sp. BETTINA12A. The sequence goes on along the minus strand of NZ_JALBGW010000009.1, from coordinate 62,360 downwards.
GCGCGTGTTCATCTCGATGAAATAGAACTCGCCGTCTTCATAGAGGAACTCGAACGTCCCGACGCCGCGATAGCCGATCTGCCGGCAGGCCTCCACACAGGCCAGTCCGACCGGTCCGATCAGATCAGGCGAGATGCCGGGCGCCGGGGCCTCCTCGACCACCTTCTGGTGGCGCCGCTGCATCGAGCAATCCCGGTGCCCCAGCCAGATGGCATTGCCGTGGACGTCGCACAGGACCTGGATTTCGATATGCCGGGGATGCTGGAGGAATTTCTCCATGTAGAGCGCGGGAGAACCGAAGGCCTGACGCGCTTCCTCGCGGGTCAGCGCGATTGCCTCATGCAGTGCGCCGGCCTCGGACACGACACGCATGCCGCGGCCGCCGCCGCCGCCGGCAGCCTTGATGATGACGGGATAACCGATCTCTTGCGCAGTCCGTTCGACGGTCGCCGGCTCGTCGGGCAGCGCCGTCTGGGGACCGGGCACGCAGGGAACGCCCGCAGCGATCATCGCCCGCTTTGCCGATATCTTGTCGCCCATCGTCGAGATCGACGAAGCATCCGGCCCGATGAACACAAGACCGGCCTTTTCGACGGCCTCCGAGAAGGCCGCGCTTTCCGACAGGAAACCATAGCCGGGATGAATTGCGCCGGCACCGGTCAGCTCTGCCGCGAGGATGATGGCATCTTTGTTCAGATAACTTTTCGCGGCATTCGCCGGGCCGATACACAGAACGCTGTCGGCCGTCTTGCCAAATGGCGCCTGCCGGTCGGCCTCCGAGCAGATCGTCACGGCTTTCAGACCAAGCTCGCGGCAGGCGCGCTGAATGCGAAGGGCGATCTCTCCCCGGTTGGCAATCAGGACGGTATCGAAGCGGCGATTGGCCGAGGCGGCGTTTTTGGGAGGTTCGCCCATTACGCGATCTCCGCGAGCACGTCGCCGACTTCAACTTCCACACCATCGATCTCGGTCAGCCGCGCAACGCGACCCGCAAGCGGCGCCGCGACCGTATTGAAAACCTTCATGGCCTCGATGATGAAAAGCGTCTGCCCCTCTTCCACGAGATCGCCGATCCTGACGAACGGCTCCTGTCCGGGAGCGGATGCCCGATGCAATATGCCAAAGACCGGTGCCTTCAGCTGAAAAGCCTGTTTTGCCGAGGCCGCAGGCGACGAGCCGGAAACAGGCTTCGCTGCCGCACTTCCGGTTTCGTCCGGATCCGAAACCGGAACGACGATTGCCGCATGGCCCGCGTTACGGAAGATCCGGACCGTGACGTCCTTTTCCGTGACCGACAACTCGGTCACATTCGATCGTCCGACAAAATCGATCAGCGTCTTTATTTTCGACAGGTCCATCAGTGTGCTCGGCATTTCGGAATGCCGATCGCAATCCACGGAAACCGGATCGGGATCAGCTGGCCATTGCGTAACATGCCGATCGCGAGATGGGGTCAGAAGAAGTTTCAATGACCGTCAACCGGAGGCCTCGCACGCGTCAACGAAACCAGCCGGGTGCGTGCCGAGAGAAGGCGACGTCATTGCCGGGCAATTTGCCCGGCGAGCCTGAAAGGACTTGCAACAGCGGCGCCCGCCGCATCGAAGACCAATACGCCAACGTCTCCGCTCGTTCGCGCACGCGCCTCCGCCTTGACCAACTCGCCACCAAACCGGGCAAGCGCGGCATAACGATCGTGTGATCACTACGCGGAACTCGTCGTGCCGATCCTCGTCACGGGGCAGGCTCTGATCGACGAAGGTGTCCGTCAGGGTGAGTTTCGGGACGGACCTGCCGCGGTTGCACGCGTCATACTTGCGCCTGCGTTGGCCTTGATTGTCGAAACGCTGATCCACGACGGTCGTCTCGATCTTGAAACGCCGAGATATATCGAGGCCCATCTTGATCTTGTCTTGCACGGTCTCGCGGCCGCCAGGACCTGATCAGGCGGAAAGGGTGCGTGGTCGATCCCGAAATCGACTCTCTATCGGAAGACGTCTCTTCTCGAAGTCAGAGAACAGCGGATGCGTTACGTGGCCGCCAGTGGAAACTATGCGACGGTCGAAAACTTCCCGTTGTCGCCCCCCTGCCCTCCTGGAAGCCCCCCTTCGCCGATGAAGCCGAGGTATACGCGATGCAACTTTTCCACTCCTTTGGCGAGTTGATCGACGGTCATGGACGCATAGCCAAAGATATAGCCGGCTCGTTCATCGCTCGGCGACGAGAACAGGCGAGCGATGGGATAGATTCCAACGTCGCGGCTTCGAGCGAAATCCGCGAAACGCGCCTCTTGTTGGCAGGAGATGGTGTTGAACCAGACGACCACGTGAAGTCCCGCAGTCGTGCCGACGATCTCGATCTCATCCCCAAAAGCGCTGGTCATCGACGCCAGGAATACGGTGCGTCGCTCGGCGTTAAGCCTCCGCATTTTGCGGACATGCCGCTCGTAAGCCCCGGTCTCGATCAGCGCGGCGAGAGCCTCCTGCTCGAACGTGGATGTGTGCCGATCGGCAATCCGCTTGCATTCGATGAAGGCTTCGACGAGTGGATGCGGAAGTATGATGTATCCGAGCCGGAGCGTCGGCGACAGGGTTTTTGAGACCGTTCCGACATAGATGACGCGCCCTTGCCCAGAGAGATAGAGGGGCGGGATGGGGCTGACATCGTACCGATACTCGCTGTCGTAGTCATCCTCGATGACATAAGCGTTCGCCGCCATGGACCACTCCATCAAGGCTTGGCGATGCGCAGCAGGCAAAACTCCTCCCAGGGGAAACTGGTGGCTGGGCGTCACATAGGCGACCGCGATGTCGCTGACCTCGGGAAGCCTGTTGGTGTCTATGCCATGAGCGCCACAAGGCACGGCAACGATATTTGCTCCGACGACGAGCATGACGTTCTTGGCCATGGCATAGCACGGGTCTTCGACCACGACCCCGTCTCCGGGATTGACGAGGACCCGAGCACAGAGGTCCAGCGCCTGCTGCGATCCGTTCACAACGATGATCTGGCCGAGATCGCAGCTGATGCCCCTTGAGCGCCAGACATAGCCCTGCAACGCCTCCCGCAAGGATCGGCTTCCAGCGGGATCATCGTATCCCAATCTGTCGCGATGCCTGAGGAAAGCGGTATTCAGCGCTTTTCGCCACGGGGCCTTTGGAAAATCCTCTGCCGCGATATCGCCGTAGCGGAAATCGAATTTGAGCGGCGGCCTCCCGGCGGTGCTGTTCGGCGGCAGAGCCATCGCTCGAGTTGCATAGGCGGAAAGCCGGCGGGCGGGGATAGCCGAACGGTCGGGCGGAGCCACTTGGCTCACCCGCCCTGCCGAAGCGACACACGCTTTCCGTCCCTGCTGCACCCGGACATACCCCTCCGAAACAAGCTGGTCGAATGCGGCGGTCACCGTCGTCCTCGAAACACCCAGTTCTTCCGCAAGCGAGCGGCTTGAAGGCAGAGCGTCACCGACGCCATAGACGCCAGCCTCGATCTGCTTGAGCAGGGAATGATAGATACGGCGCGTCGCTCCGGTCCTGCGAGACCCTTCTGCGTACTGGACCAATGAAAATCTCCAAAACTGGCAGTTTAGTTTGTGCCAATGAACTGCAATAGGTCATTTGCAGTCAAGACAATCGTCACCGGTAGCAATTGCATCTTTCGATGCTGGATAGGTTTAAAGGGTGTCCAGGAATGAATTCCGACCTGCATCAGTTGCTCCTAGTCTATGCAGCATATGTCATCGCCGCTGGTAGCCCCGGCCCGAGCAACATGCGCATTATGGGCGTGGCGATGGCTCGCGGCAGAGGTGCTGCGCTCATGCTCGCCTCCGGCGTTGTCAGCGGCTCGATCTTCTGGGGTCTGATGGCCTCGACGGGCATCTCCGCCTTGTTGGCCAGGTATGCCCAGGCTCTGATCGTTCTCCAGATTTTCGGGGGCTTGTATCTGCTGTTCCTCGCCATCAAGGCCGGACGTTCGGCGCTGACGTCGAACGAGAAGCTGGCGGCACGCATGTCGGCGGATGACGTTGCTCTTTCTCGGGCTGCTCTCTACCGGCGGGGCCTCCTGATGCATTTGGCGAACCCGAAATCCGTGCTGGCATGGATCGCGCTGGTTACGCTGGGCATCGGCCCGAGTTCTTCGTGGGAAAGCATCGCCGCTATATTGGGTGGCTGCGCCGTCTTGAGCGTCGTGATCTTCTGTGGCTACGCCGTTGTCTTCTCCACGGCGCCGATGGTGGCTCTGTACCGCCGCTGCCGCCGTTGGATCGAAAGCCTGCTGTCGCTGTTCTTTGCGTTCGCGGGGCTACGCATGCTGCTCTCCCGTATTTAGTTTGGAAAGGTTGGATAATGAATATGTTCAATGGCCTGTCTGCGTTCCCCCTGACCCCGACCGATGCTGAGGGGCGCATTGACGCCGAGGCGATGGCCCGCTTTCTCGAGCGTATCCATCACGCGAGAGCAGATTCCATCGGGTTGCTCGGCAGCACGGGCGGCTATGCATACCTCACGAAGGAAGAGCGCAAGCGCGCCGTCGCGGTGGCTGTTGAATGTATTGGCGGCAAGACTCCTCTTGTGGTGGGTGTAGGAGCATTGCGCACTGACGACGCTCAGGCTTTGGCGCGCGACGCCAAAGCCGCTGGCGCCGACGGTCTGCTCCTGGCGCCCATGTCATACGTTCCCCTTAACGAGGACGAAGTCTATCAGCACTTCGTCGCCGTGGCCGAGGCGGGGGATTTGCCTTTATGCATCTACAACAATCCAAGCACCACGCGCTTCACATTCAGCGATGCATTGATCGCCCGGCTGTCGGCGGTGTCCAACGTGGTCGCCGTGAAAATGCCCCTGGCGGCCGGTGGCGATTACGCCGGGGAACTCGCACGCCTGCGACAGGTCACTCCTGACAGGTTCGCGATCGGATATAGCGGCGATTGGGGGGCATCCGATGCCTTGCTTGCGGGATGTGACACCTGGTACAGCGTTGCGGCAGGCCTGCTGCCGGGCCCGGCGCTTGCGCTGACGCGTGCTGCGCGCGCCGGCGATGTTGTCGAGACCGCGCGGTTGAATAGAGCTTTCGAACCGCTCTGGACCTTGTTCAAACGCTACGGCAGCTTCCGCGTTATGTTCGTCATTGCGGACCTTCTGGGTCTGGCGCATGTCCAGCCGCCGCGTCCGATTTTGCCGTTGCCGAAGGACGCCGGAGATGACGTCAGGCTGGCATTGGAGATGATCGATAGCGCGGGCCGGCAGAGGCTTTAGCGCGCCGGGCGCGGTTGGGACATCTTCCATTTACCTATCTGCCTCTACTCAGCCGACGTTCCGAGCCAGGGGAAGGCACGGTCATGGCTCTCGACCTTGCAACTGAAAAGGTACGGCGAGCAGAAGGAACGATGAGCAAGGTGAATGCCGGCCCGGCCGGCGGGCGGCTTGAAGGGAACGGCGCTTAGTTCGGAGACACTCAGGAGGAGCCGTCGAATATCTTTCGGCAGATGGCCAGCATATGCCGGTTGTAGTCTTGGTTGCGCATGGCGTTTTCAAAAATCCGACGCATGATCGGGTGCTCCCGATACTTGAGCAATGTATTCTCCCAATCGACAATCAGGTCTTCCCGATCCTTCTGCGACATGCCGAGATCGATGGCCTGGTTATGGGCGATAAAGACCATGCGCGAAACCTGCCCAAACAGTCGCTTCATGAAAATAAAGGCTGCCAGATCCTCGTCCTTCCAGGAAGGGTCGATCTCGGGCGCATAAGCCTGCCTGATAACTGCTGGGGGAGCATTGATGAGCGTTTCCATAGCGCGGTCGAACTGACCTTCTGCCTGCAGGATGAAGTTGACGGCGGCAGTGTCGGATTGCTTTTTTGCCTGCCGGCGAACCAGCCGAAACTGCCGAATGGCAAGAAGTATAGCGATGGGCGTTGAGATGCTCGCGAGCGCCTGCGCCACCATCAACACGGTCTGAAGCGAAAATTGCATGTGATCCTCCAGGAACGGCTTGCGCTTACCACGAAGCTTATGGAGGGACAACGATGGCGGCTCGTCCGACCACCTCGGAGGCGGACGTAGACATTGGCGCGAACCAACGTTCAGCCTGCCTTAAACTCCTGAAGGAATAGAACTGGCGACCGCTGCCAAAGAGCCGTCTAAATCGTAGAACCCATTGAATAAGCCGCTCAGTTTGAGGCTGCCGGCTAATGGCTTTCTTCGAGATTTCCATGAGCAATGCGACGTCCGACAAAACCTAGCCGTACTGCCGGCTGGGCCGGCGATGACGCCGGGCTAGGCCTCCAAAACGTTTTGGTTGACTCCCAAAACGTTTTGGAGGATGTTTATTTCAATTCGGGAGGAAGATCTTGGCAAATCTGAAACAGCTGGCACATTCGCTCGGACTGTCGATTACCACTGTGTCCCGAGCACTTGATGGCTATTCCGACGTGTCCGCGGCCACCCGCGAGCGGGTTCGCGAGGCGGCAGAGGCCGCAGGTTATCGGCCGAATGCCTCCGCTCGTCGGTTGCGCAAGCAGCGCGCTGAGCTGGTCGCCGTGACGCTGCCGAGTGACCCTGGCCACGTCGGCCCCCCTCATTTCCTCGACATGTTGTCAGGCTGCGCCGAGCATCTTGCCGCGGCCGGTCTCAATCTCGTCATCGCGCCTGTGCCACGGGGTGTCAGCGAACTTGAAATATGCCAGCGCTTCGTCGATGGGCGCCGCGTCGACGCCATGTTGCTGGTCCGCACCAAACGCAAGGACGAGCGCGTCGAATACCTCCAGTCGCGGGGCATTCCCTTCGTCACCAACGGCCGCACCGAAAGCTCGATCCCTCATCCGTTCATCGACGGCGATGGTTTTGCCGGGTTCCGCGCCGCAACGCTGCGCTTCCATGCAGCCGGGCATCGGCGCATCGGCCATATCGCTGGGCCGCAGGAATATTACTTCGCGCATGTCCGTCGCCGCGGCTGGCAGGCCGCGATGGAGGAATGTGGGCTTGCGACCGATCTCTGCGCCGAAGGAGCGCCGCTCGAACAGGGCGGTTATCTCGCAGCGCTGGAACTTCTGCGCCAGCCGTCGCGTCCGACGGCCCTTGTCTGCGCCACCGACGAAATGGCGATCGGCGCGTTGCGGGCACTGCGCGAGGTCGACGGCGGCAACCAGATCAGCATCGTCGGTCATGACGACCTGTCGATGGGCGCCTTCACCAGCCCGCCGCTCTCGACCATGCGCATGACCGGCGAGAACCTCGGCGCGACCTTCGCCTCGTTGCTCCTGCGCGCCATCGCCGGAGAGCCCGCCGAAGACCTTCAGGAGCTTCACGCGATCGAATTCGTCGACCGCGACAGCCACCGCCGCCCGCCCGTGGCCGCATAGACAGCAGTGCATTCACGACAAAGAACAATGAAGGAGGAGAAGATGAAACATATCGTGTCACTTACAATTCTGGCCTCGACGGTGCTGGCGTTTGCCTCGCCGGTGCTTGCCCAGACGGTTTTCGTATCCACCCAGCTTCGCCCGATCGAGGAGGCGACCGTGGTCCGGCAGGACCTTTTGAAGGATGCCGGCAAGGTCGACTACGTGGTCGAGGAGCCGCCGCAGTTTGCGGTGCGCATGCAGGCCGAAGCGCAGGCCGGCAAGCACACCGTCAGCCTTGTCGGCGCGCTGCATGGCGAGCTTTCGCCTCTCGCCGACAAGGGCCAGCTCGAACCGCTCGACGAGCTTGCCAAGAAGCTTGCCGCCGGCGGCATGCCGCAATCGGTCCTTGATCTCGGCAAGCTCGGCAAGCCCACGCAGCAGTATATTCCGTGGATGCAGGCGACCTATGTGATGGCCGCCAAGAAAGAAGCCCTGCAATACCTGCCAAAGGGCGCGGATATCAACGCGCTGACCTACGACCAGCTGATCGAGTGGGGCAAGAACATGCAAGCTGCCACCGGCCAGCCGCAGATCGGTTTCCCGGCTGGTCCGAAGGGCCTGATGGCGCGTTATTTCCAGGGCTATTTCTATCCGTCCTTCACCGGCGGCGTGGTGCGCACCTTCAAGAATGCGGATGCCGCAGCCGGCTGGGAGAAGCTGAAGGCACTCTGGGCCTATGTCACACCGAACTCCACCAATTACGACTTCATGCAGGAGCCGCTGGCCTCGGGCGAAGTCATGGTCGCCTGGGACCATGTCGCCCGCCTGAAGAACGCCATCTCGGCGGCGCCGGACGACTATGTCGTCTTCCCGGCACCGGCCGGCCCGAAGGGGCGTGGCTACATGCCGGTTCTGGCCGGGCTTGCGATCCCGAAGGGCGCACCCGACACGGCAGGGGCCACGAAGGTCATCGAAACGCTGACGACAGAGAAGACCCAGCTGCTGACGGCTTCGAAGGTCGGCTTCTTCCCGACCCTCAACGTCCAACTGCCGCCAGACCTCGACAAGGGCGTGGCGCTTCTCGCCGGTGCGGTCACCAAGACGCAGGGCTCCAAGGATGCCGTGATCTCGCTTCTCCCGGTCGGTCTCGGCGACAAGGGCGGCGAATTCAACAAGGTCTACATGGACGCCTTCCAGCGCATCGTGCTGCAGAACGAGCCCGTCGCCGACGTGCTCGCCAAGCAGGGTGCCACCATGGCCAAACTGATGACCGACGCCAAGGCGCCTTGCTGGGCCCCGGACGCCAAGAGCGACGGCGCCTGCCCGGTTCAATAAGGCACCATCCGACAAGCCTCCCAAGGCTGATGGCATCCGGGCGCGAATGCCCGGATGCCAAATCCAAAGGAGCGGGAGCAGCGGACCGCACGGTGCCTGCATTCCGTCGCGATACGGGTGGCGGAGAGAGGAACAAGCCGATGTATGATCAATTCTCAAAGCCCCCTTGCGAGGGCCGTCGATGACCCAAAACCGACCCTGGATTCCCTATCTGCTGATCCTGCCGTCAGTCGCCTTTCTGGCGCTGCTCTTTGTCGTGCCCCTGGTGCAGACGATCTGGCTGGCTCTCTCGGACAATGGCGCACCGTCGCTGGCGAATGCCGAGCGCATGGTGACCGACATCAATTTCACCCGCTCGGTCAGGAACACCTTTCTTCTGACGATCGTCGTCGTGCCGGTGCAGATCGCCATCGCGCTCGCCATGGGCACCATGGTCGCCAAGGTCGGCCGCGGCCGCGAGACCATTCTCTGGATCTGGACCATCCCGCTTGGCATTTCCGATCTCGCTGCCGGCCTTGTCTGGCTGTCGATCCTGCAGAATACCGGCTATTTCAACTCGCTCCTCTTCAGCCTCGGCGTCATCGGCCGGCAGGCAAGCTGGCTGTCCTACCAGACGCCAGTCGCGCTTTTCATCGCCATCGCGGTTGCCGAAATCTGGCGCGGTACCGCTATTGTCATGGTCATCATCGTCGCCGGTCTCAACCAGGTGCCGAAGGAATTCAAGGAAGCTGCCGAGATCTTCGGCGCTGGCCCATGGACGCGTTTCTGGCGCATCACCCTGCCGTTGATCCGGCCCGCCCTGCAATCGGCGCTGATCCTGCGTACCGTGCTCGCCTTCGAGGTGTTCGCGGTTGTCTACGCGCTCGGCGGGCGCAATTTCCCGGTCCTCGTCGGCGAGGCCTATAACTGGCAGAACCAGAACCAGAATTACAGCGTCGCGGCGGTCTACGCGGTGCTGATCATGATCATCTCGCTTGCCGCGACGCTGATCTATCTGAAGGCCCTGAAAGTCGATCCGGAGCGCCTGCCATGAGTACGGAAACCATGAGCGGGACGGAAACGGCTTCCCGTCCCGCAAGCTTCGCCTCCTCCCGCCGCTGGCTCCTCTGGAGCGGCATCGCGGTGCTCTGCGCCTGGGTTCTGGTGCCGATCTATCTGGTGGCGCTGGGGGCGCTCGGCGGTCGCCAGGGTGTCTATATCTGGCCGAAGACGGGCTTGCCGACCGGGATTTCGCTCGAACCCTTCATTCTGTTCCTGAAGACCGAAGGCGTCGTCCAGTCTTTTCTCAACTCGCTGGGGGCAGCCGGCATCACGGTGGCGCTTTCCATCCTGCTGGGTGCGCCGGCCGGCTATGCACTGGCCCGCTACGATTTCAGGGGCAAGGACAGCTACCGGCTCCTGGTGCTGCTGACCCGCGCCTTCCCCTTGGCGATCCTGGCGCTGCCGCTCACCGTCTCCTTCATCCGGCTCGGGCTCTATGACACGATCATCGGCGTCGGTCTGATCCACACGGTGCTGGCGCTGCCCTTTGCAGCGCTCGTGACCCAGGGCATATTCCTCGGCGTTCCGAAAGAACTCGAAGAGGCCGCCTGGGTGTTTGGCTGCACCCGCGTCCAGGCCTTTTTCAAGGTGGTCGCGCCGCTGGCTTTGCCCGGCATCGTCGCCACGGCCGTGTTCGCCTTCGTCATCTCCTGGAACGAGGTGTTCGCCGCCTCGGTACTGACGGTGCGCAACCGCACGCTCACGGCCTATCTGCTGACGGTGCTGTCGGAAAGCCCGATGCATTACCGCTTTGCCGGCGGGCTTATGCTCATTCTCCCTTCCGTTGTCTTCATCTTCGCGGTCAGGCGTTACCTCTTCGCGATCTGGGGCATTTCCTCCAAATAACGGGACCATCGACATGGCCAATATTGTCATTGACCGCATCCGCAAGAGTTTCGGCGCTTTTCAGGCGCTGAAGGAGGTCTCGCTGACGATCAACGATGGCGAGTTCGTCTCGCTGCTCGGGCCATCGGGCTGCGGCAAGACCACGCTCCTGCGCATCATTGCCGGTCTTGAAACCTCGACCTCGGGCGATGTCCGCATCGGCGACAGGTCGATCATCGGGCTGGCGCCCAAGGATCGCGGGCTGGCTATGGTCTTCCAGAACTATGCGGTCTTCCCGCATATGACGGTCTACGAAAACGTCGCCTTCGGCCTGCGCATGCAGAAGGCGGACGATGCGCGGGTGAAGGCGCAGGTGGAGAAGGCGGCCGGCCTGCTGCATATCGAGCCGTATCTCGACCGTTATCCGAACAAGCTTTCGGGCGGCCAGCGCCAGCGCGTGGCGGTCGCCCGCGCGTTGGCCGTCGAGCCGAAGGTGCTGCTGATGGACGAGCCACTCTCCAATCTCGACGCATTGCTGCGGCTCGAAATGCGCACCGAACTGAAAACCGTGCTGCAATCGGCGGGTACGACGACCATCTATGTCACCCACGACCAGACCGAGGCGATGGGCCTGTCGGATCGTATCGCGGTCATGCACAACGGCGTCGTCGAGCAGGTCGGTCATCCAGTCGAGATCTACAATCATCCGGCCACACGGTTCGTCGGCGGTTTCATCGGCAATCCTCCGATGAACTTCATCAAGGTGCCGGTCTCGAACGGCCGGGTGGCAGCGGGTGCTGAACAGCTCGCGGTGCCGGAAGATGTCGGCAATGAAATCGTGCTTGGCCTGCGTGGCGAAGCGGTCGAACTGGCGCCGCTGCCGCAGGGGATCGAGATGAAAGTACGCGTCGCCGAGCCGATGGGGTCGCATCTGCTCCTGACCGGCTCGATCCACGACCAGCCGGTGCGGGTTATCCTGCCGGCGTCCGAAACCGTCAAGAGCGGCGACACGATCGGCCTGAAGCTCGACCGCAAGCGCATTACCTGGCTTTCGCCCGAAAGCGGCAAGTCCCTTCCAGCCGTTTCGGCCTGAGCATACCGGAGTACCCGACATGAACGTGCATATCACCGAGGCGAAGCGCATCCTCGTCGCCAACGACCGCGGCGGCTATACGGTGCCGACCGACCGGCTCTACCCGTTCCAGTGGAACTGGGACTCCGCCTTCGTCGCCATGGGTTTCGCGCTTTACGATACCGACCGTGCCTATCGCGAACTGGAGCGGCTGATCGAGGGCCAGTGGGCGAACGGCATGGTGCCGCATATCGTCTTCCATCAGCCGAGCGATACCTATTTCCCGGGTCCGAACGTCTGGCGCACCCGTCACACGATCCCGACCTCCGGCATCACCCAGCCGCCGGTCTTTGCGATCGCGCTGCGCAAGGTCTTCGAGGCGGCCGGCAGCGGCGCGGAGGCGCGTACCCTGCCGCTCTACGAGGCCGCGCTGAAATGGCATCGCTGGTGGTATTCCGCCCGCGATCCGGAAGGCACCGGCCTGGTCGCTTTGCTGCACCCCTGGGAAAGCGGCAGCGACAACTCGCCGGCCTGGGACATCGCGCTCGCCCGCGTGCCGACCACCACCGACACGCCGGTCGTGCGCAAGGACACCGGCCATGTGAACGCCTTGATGCGCCCGCGCGACGAGGACTATAACCGCTTCATACACCTGGTCGACACCTATGCCGCCTGCGGCTGGGATCCCGCAAGGCAATGGGAAAAGGCACCGTTCAAGGTCGCCGAGATCCAGACCACCGCTATCCTGCTGAAGGCCGGCGAGGACCTCGAACATCTCGCTCGCGAATTCGGTCGGACGGAGGACGCCGCCGAGATCGCCGCGTTCAACGAGCTCACCCGCAAGGCAATACTCGCGCAGTGGCGCCCGGCCCTGTCACGCTTCGTGTCCCGCGACCTGATCTCCGGCGAGGATGTCGAAGCCGCGACACAGGCGGGCTTCATCCCCCTCCTGTCGCTCGACCTGGAGAAGAATATCGCCGACGCGCTGGTCAACGAGATGAAAGCCTGGTCGAAGGGCCTCAAGGTCGCCTTTCCGACCACCAAGCCGGGTATCGCAGGCTGGGAACCGAAACGCTACTGGCGCGGCCCGGCCTGGGCGATCATCAACTGGCTGCTGATCGACGGCTTCAAGCGCAACGGTCATCCGGAAGCGGCGGAAGAGCTGCGCAGATCGACGGTCGAGGCGATCGAGGCGGAAGGTTTTGCCGAATATTTCGACCCGGTAACGGGCGAAGGCTGCGGCGGCCTCGGCTTTTCCTGGACCGCCGCCGCTTATATGTGGCTTGCGTGGAGATAAGGTTCACAGTCGGAAAGCGGCAGATTGCGACATAGTCGAACGACTCGAGTGCTTGTTGCCTGACATGCGCACCAGGCAAGATAAAAAATTCCAGTGCCCGTCTGATGCCAGGAGACGCCCGATGGAAAGGAATTGCTGCAAACGGAACAAACGGAAAAGGAGTCACGCAACATCGGAACTCAACACCGGCAGGCGGCAGGCTTTTTCCACAGAATATACCGATCCGTTTGGAGCAAAAGCATTTCCATTTTTTCAGCCTCTTGCGTCCGGATGCATAAAAATTTTTCTATAAATTTAGAGCAATATTAAGGGCCGCGCCGATCGTTGGGTCGACAGTGTTTCCGCGGCATAGCCATAATCCCCGATCGTGAGTGCCTTTTATCTCGAGTGAGACATGGCTCCCGCTCAGCAGTCGATTTCAGCCAGTAGCGGAGTTTTACATGTTCATTCGTGTACTCGATTGCATCAGCACCGATCATAACCCGACGCTTGTCGTCCTGGCGATTGTTGTCGCGCTCTTTTCGGGCTTTGCACTGTTCACCATCCTCGACCATGCCAGAGCGCGACATGGACGTACGAAGACTGTTTGGGCATTTGTGGCTGCCTTCGCGGCGGGTGGCGGAATTTGGTCGACGCACTTCATCGCCATGCTGGGTTTTCAACCTGCCGCGTTTGTGAGCTACGATGTCGGTCTCACAGCAATATCGGCTATTTTTGCAATTGCCTTTGCCGCAGCCGCAACGCCCCTGTTACTGTCGCCTGGTCTTGTCAACGCTCTCGCGGGCGGTCTTCTTCTCAGCGGCGCAATTGGCACCATGCACTTCATCGGCATGAGGGCTTTGCTATTTGCCGGCACTCTCGAGTGGCATTTGCCTCTCGTTGCGCTTTCGCTCTGCGCGGGCAGTTTACTGGTGATCGCTGCGACATTCGCTGGACGTCGACGTGCCTCGGTCGGGTCTCGCCTTGCTGCGGGAACCTTATTCGGTGCAGCTATCTGCACACTGCATTTCACCGCGATGAGTGCCGCCCTTCTTAAGACAGACCCGTCTCTTCGAGTTGCGGATGGGAACCTGTCGGAATTTCTCCTCGGGCTCTCCGTTGCCGTGGTCACAACATTGATCGTGGTCTTCAGTCTGGTGACAGTTATGTTTGATCGACGTGCTCACGACGCGACCGTCGATGCCCAACAGATGCGATCAATTCTTGAGGCCGCACAGATCGGCATCCTTGTTTGTCAGGATGATGAGGTCATCTCGGCAAACAAGGCATTCGAGCGGCTCGTGGGCTGTGAAGGGTCGAGTATCGAAGGTCGTGCCGTTGCCGACTTTTTTGAACTCCCGGCAGGCGCCGATCGTCACGCACCTCGCCTTTACGAGACCGAAGGACAACTAAAGACGGCAAATGGGGTGCGGGTGGATGTTGCGCTCAACACAACACCGATCCTGTCGGGAGACACGTTGCGACATCTCGTCGAAGTTCGCGATATTGGCGATCATAAACGCGCTCGCGATCGCTTGGACTACCTCGCCAACCATGACGAGTTGACGGGACTTCCGAATCGCAGGCTGTTAAATGCCGAGCTGCGAAAAGAGGCGCTGTCCAATCAGGAGTTTGGGCTACTGTGGGTCGACCTCGATCGTTTCAAGGAGATTAATGACACGCATGGGCATGCGATCGGAGATGCTCTTCTCCACGCGGTGGCGCAACGCTTCCGCTCGGTTCTGGACGAGCGGCATTTGCTTGCGCGTGTCGGTGGAGATGAGTTTGTCGTTCTGTTCAAGCACTCATCAAGACAACGCGATCCCGCCAGCGCGGCTGAAAGCCTGTTGAAGGCAATGGTCAATCCGATTGTCGTCGACGGCCAAATGCTGGAGGTCGGGATTTCTATCGGTCTGGCAAGATACCCCCATGACGCGAAGTCGACAGACGCTTTGATGCGCCGAGCCGATCTTGCTCTTTATGAGGCAAAAAAGACCGGCCGCAGCCGCTACGCCGCCGCGTCGTGAGCCTTGCGTTGTCGGTTAGGTGGCGATACCGCCATGGCTCCTTCGCGGTTGCGCATCCACGGCCACCACCATCGCCGGTCGGCTATCAGATCGTCTCCTCTGGCAGTGTGATCGGGGCTCTCCTGATTGACGAAATATAGTTCTTTAGGACCGTCTGAACGGTATCTTCTGCCGTCTGTCCGGGTATCGCCCACTGCGCGAAATGACCATCGATGTACATACGGGCAAGCCCGTACACGAGCGCCCTTGCGGCAATTTGTGTTTCCATGATGTCGTTTGACTGAAGCAAATTTCGCCGCCTGGCCTCCAGCATCGCTGCTTCGACAAGCAGACGCACGGCGTCGTTGTCCCGGCGTAGAGATTCAGAATTTTCCCAATCAATCAGGCTCCGCGTCGAGATGATCTGGAAGTGTGTCGGGTTTCGAATCGCCCATCGCAGATAGGCCACTCCCACCGCTGCAAACCGATCAACCGGATCGTCAGTGATAACAGCATCCACCGCGCTGACGATCTCCAGCCTAAAACGCGCCATCGCCTGCTCAGCAACAGCTGTCATCAAAGCGGTCTTGTTGCTGAAGTGCCGGAAAGGGGCACCTGGGGAAACGCCAGCCCGTTTTGCTACTTCTCGAACACTCACGTTGGCGGGGCCGTCCTCCTCGACAAGTTGAACAGCCGCATCGATCAGCGTCTGCCGGAGATTTCCGTGATGATAGCTTGGGCGATCTTTGCCCTGGTCTTCGCTCATAGGTGTTTCCGTTCGGTTGGATGGCATTCGGTATCACAACGACATGAGAAATGTAATCGCTGTTTACACTCCCCACAAATGAATGTAAGCAGTGATTACAGACGGGAATTGGAACCACCTTGCGATCCTCGCAACTCTCTACTTTCCCAGATGGAGGAAACATCATGCTCGCGAAAAACGCCCCTGCTTTATCGCCTACGCCATCTAGCAACCTCACGGTCTCCAACTCCAGCACAAGGTTCCGGCAAATTTCGGCGATGCCCGGCGTTTCAGACGGTATCCTTTACCGTGTCGCAGCTGTCTGTGGAGTAGGAAGTGCAATCATACTGCTGATCAATGCGGCCAAGCGTAGCGGATTGATCGCGACCACCAATCTCACCCAAATTCTCGCACCCCTTGCCGAAATTCTGGCGCTTGGACTGATCGTCGGTTTGTTTCTATCCGTCGGCCGCCGTACCGGCCTGTTTGGGTTGATTGCCTTCGTTCTCAATTTCGCGGCCCTTGCGAGCCTGGAAGGGGTGGAAGTCGTCATCAATCTGGTATTTTCCAAACTTCCAATGGCAACCATTGTTGAGCTTCAGGCGGGACCGCTCGGGCTAGTCCTCGTGGCGAGTTCATTGCTGTTTCTCTTCGGGACGTGCGCGTTTGTAATCTCGCTTGTGATCGCAAAGGACGTACCCCGGATTCCACTTGCGCTCTATTTCCTAAGTGCGATGCCGATTGCCCTTCGCGCTTTCGTACCGGAACTAGCGCTTGACCTCGGCCTGGCAGGCCTGGCAGCCGCGTTGATTTGTCTTTCGACGTGGCTATGGACGCGCGCAAGCACATTCGCCCAGCCGGCCTACGAAGTGTAGCCTCTGTGCGCTCACGCCGAAGCGATTGGCTTATGAGTGTGGCACGGCGCTGCGTTTATAGCCCTGGCGATCGGCGCGCTGTTCTTCTCCATCCTGCCGACCTTCCCCGCGAAAGCGTGCTCGTCGCCCTCCGGACACGCTTTCGCGACCGCCTTCCTCAAATGCGTCAATTCCTTCCATTGCGTTGCATCTGCTTCAAGCCTACGTAGGGGCAATGAAGACAATCATCAGCCACAACGTGCAGAGGCCATAATGGGTTGGCTGATCGGCGGCGCGATAGTTTTGATAACTTTCTTGTTTTCGCGCAGAGCTGGCGCTGTTGTGGTTGCTTCGCTCGCCGTTGCCTGGGTCGGACTTTGGCTCGTCACGGATCGTAAAAGCGAGCAGGAGCCCTCGAACCAATCCGTCTCTATCAATGCGAACCCCGATCCCCAGCTGTGTCCAAATCCGGATATGCCGATCTCGGTCCGGATTACCAATCATGCGGACACGGCCCTTCAGACTGTCTCATTCAGCCTAGTTGCCAAGCAACGCAAGTCGATCGTTTACAGGGCGTCCCATACGAGTGATGAAGTCATCGCGCCGGGAGAGACCTTCTCGACGTGCTACGGACTAAACCCTCTTTCCTTTGCGATCCGCACTGTCCGTTATGAGCCGCGAGAACTGGATTGGGTGGGCGAAACTTCCCTAACCCGGTTTGCGAGCTCGTAAGCCGCGCTGCACGCCCGTGCACGACCTTCGACATTGGTCCCGCCGGTCTTCGCGCTGCCTGACCGGCCAGTTCTGACCATTGACCGCCAGGAGAACCGCGCGATGCCGCTGACAGTCTACAAGTTCGAGGTCATCGAAGGTCAGGAGTGGATATTCCCGGCCGATGACGACGACTATGAGACCTTCTCAGTGATGGATGGTCGCGTCATTCAGGATTGGATCGCTCCTGTCATGAAACTGGACACGGCGGATCGGACCTATTCCGATTTCCCCTGGCTAGGCGAGCACGCGCCGATCCTGAAAAGACCCGCAGTCGACGCACTGGCGCCGGTTCTCGCAGAGCATGGGCAGCTTCTGCCCATGAAGGGGGAAGAGGTTTGGCTTTTCAACACCACGACGGTCCTCGACGCCCTCGATCATGAACAGTCACGCATCGCCTATTTCGACAACGGAGACATTCTCGATATCGAGCGTCATATCTTCAGGAGGGAGAAAATTGGAGCCGCACAGCTCTTCAAACTGCCGATGCGGGCTTCGGCTGTCTATGTCACCGACAGTTTCGTGGAACAGGTCGGCAGCGCTGGACTTCGCGGTGTCTCGTTCATCCGCGTGTGGACGTCGGCAGAGAAATGACCGGGCGCGCCAGGCTGGCTGAGCCCATAAATCTGCCGTTCGAGGTTCGACATGTCCAATCTCCTGTATCTTGAATAATGGGCCCCGATCAGGGTACTTCTTTCAGGGGCCAAACTTCAACGACGCCGTGTGCAATCGCGCACGGTACGTGGGAAACCTTCTCTATGGCGTCGGCCAGATCGGTGGCCTCGATGACGGCAAATCCCGCAATCGGCAGGGCTGACGACATGAACGGTCCATCGCGGGTTTCCAACCCGCGCGCCTCCGGATTGCGGACCTGCACCGGTGTGCCGGCGATCCCGATCACGGCGCCCTCGGACCGCAGTTTTGCGTCCTGGGCATGCGCGGCGTCTTTGACGGGTCCGGGCGTGCGATCGTAGCCAGCCGGGTCGCCATATCCGATTGTGATAAACTTCGGCATGGTCTCGTCTCCTTTCCTTTCAGTGGTATGCGGCGGGCCGGCCACAACGGCGTCAGGTGCGGCTGCAGACCGTCTGGCGGTCAGTAGCCAGGCGCCTATCCGGCGTCCTTGAGTGGCAGGGCGTACGCTATGATCTTCTGATCGGTCAGACCGGGACTGAACCCGAGAACATTCGACGCCGTCACGTCGTGCGAAGGGCATCTGCGAAAACCAAGGCCCTCATACAGTTTGCACGCCGCCATCATGAACTCGGCGGTGTGCAGCGTGAGAGCACGTGCTCCATCTTGTTGGGCGCGTCCTATGCACCACAAACAAAGTGCCCGACCGTAGCCACGTCCGTGAGCGGAGGGCGCGACGGCCAATGTTCGAAGCCCCGCAACACCGGAAGGCCACCCCATTCCCTCGCGCGACGCCTCTGCGTAATAGGTGACCGTTCCAACGAGCCGCCCTTGCGTCTCGAGCACCGCAATATCCGCCTGCCCCCACCGGCTCGTGAAGTCGCGCGAGTCTCTCAAATAGGGATCGAAGATGTGGGCGGGCAAAACTCCGCGATATTGCGCGAAAGCGTCGGTGACGAGAGCGGCCGTGGCGCCAAGTTCCCGAGGCTCTGCAAGGCGAACCCTATATTCAGTGTCGATCATTCCGTGTCCTCGTCCAAGGTGAAGGAAAAAGACGGCTTCCCTCAAGGCTCGCGGCGCTCAACCTTTGGCGATCTCCCATAGTCCGGAGCAAAACCGGCCAGGCGTGCATAATCGCGCACGACCTATGATGAGAAGATAGCGCGCCAACGTCCGGCGCTCCGATCTGCATTGCAGCCATTGCCAAGATATCGAACGAGTCTTGTGGCGGAAATGACAAAAAGATTGCATTTTCTGCCAATGCCTGGCGTTACCGTCATTGTCTCTTCAATATGATGATCAGCCTGATAACCCGCCCCATGTCATTCTGCTCTTCATCAGATAGCGGCAACGCCGGTCGCGAGGGAGCTAAAGCAGTCATGCCTGGGCAGCATACGCCGCAGGATCTCCGCAGCGTCCGGATAGGCAAGCACGGCTCGCCAAGCGCTCGATCGCCACCACGCAGGAGCACGCGAAAAATTCGCCGGGAAGCCGCCACCGCCATGATCGCGATCGCTTCGAATGCGCCTAACATGGGCACCAAAACCGGCAGGAGAAGAAGGCTGGCGACCCGTGCCGACCAGTCCGTTGAGCGCACCGGTGGCAAGCGAGACGCTCAAGAGCACGAGCCATTGATCCAACAGGATCTCCTTTTCCGATCCGCGTCAGCTTGGAAAAGCCTCGTTCAATTCAGCGATCGCCTCGCAGGTCAGCAGCGAGACGGGGCGATTGCCAACGAGGAAGAACAGCTTGGTCGTCTCCAGTGAAGGCCATTATAAGTGACGCACCAACAGCGTCAATAAATATATTGACATTTTGTCACAGATTGTATAGCTTTTTATTGACGAAATGATTTAATCCGTCAATATACGAGTCTCCAATGGGCGTGAAGCAAACCGTACGTCGGCAGTATCAGGCGATTGTAGATACGGCGCATGGAAACGATATCGAGAGACCCGCTGAAGGCTGGATCCGAACCGTGCGCAGAGCTTTGGGCATGTCGGGCGCGCAACTCGCCAAGAAAATGGGCGTCACGCGCTCGCGCATCGCGCAGGCCGAAAAAGCCGAGCTTGATGGCGGTGTGACCTTGAAGTCCATGGAGGCGATCGCAGAAGCGATGGGTTGCCGCTTCGTCTACGCCTTTGTCCCACCTCAGGCGATCGAAAATGTCATTATCGCCCAGGCCAGGAAAAAAGCACAAGCGATCGTCGGTAGGGCCGCAAAGCATATGGCGTTGGAAGACCAAACTGTTTCGCACAGCCTGACCCAGCAGGAAGTCGCGCGCCTGATGAATGAGCTGATGTACCAGATGCCCTCCGATTTCTGGGAGGATAAGTGACCTTTGAGTTCGAATATCCCGATGGTGCGACCCCTCTCGACCCAAACGAAATCGGCGGGCTGAAATTTAAGCATCTTAAAACGCAGAGTGAGCTGGACGAGCTCGAACAGGCGAACATCGCTTCTGGACTGCGCTGGATTTCTCGTATGCGCCGAAAAGATATTCTGACCGATGACTTTGCAATCGAGCTTCATCGGCGCCTTTTTGGCGATGTTTGGGATTGGGCGGGCGCATTTCGCAAAACGGGGAAAAACATTGGTATCGATCCCGTGCAGATAGGAGTCCAACTGCGGGGGCTCATGGATGATGCCCGGTATTGGGCTGATAACAACACGTACTCTGCGATCGAGGTGGCTGTCCGGCTACATCATAAGCTGGTATTCATTCATCCGTTTCCGAACGGTAATGGCCGGCATGCGCGCATCATGGCGGATGTCGTTCTTGAAAAGATATATGGAGCCGAACCTATCAACTGGACATCGGGCTCCGATCTTCAAAAGATGAGCGAGAGACGCGCCGCCTATATCGCGGCGCTGAAAGCGGCAGATAATTACAATTTGGAACCGCTGTTGGCTTTTGTGGCGCCCGGGGTCTCTTGACTTCCTGCGACGCATTTCACGTCGACGCCAAGGCGGTCGCCGGGCGATGACAGGCTTCTTGGTGATGCCGTGCACGACATCTCCAACTGTCTCGACGGAATATTCCAATCCCACGATGAACTCCTCGATCAAAACATCCCGTGCCGTTCCCTCGCCGCCGCTCGACAGCAGATGGGCCACCTGCTCTCCAACATCTCGACCGTCCAGACAAAGACGCACGCCGGTGCTTCCACTTCCGACCACCGGCTTGACGATCACCGGAAAGCCGATCCGGATCGCTGCTTCGACAGCGGGCGGGACATTGTGGACCAGTTCATAAGCCGGGGCGAGCAATCCGGCATTCTTGAGCGTTCCCCGCTGGCTCTGCTGGTGGCTAGTTCCTGATCACCTATGTCCCGGACCTGGTGCTTCGGCTCCCGCGTTTGGCCGACGCGATGCGATGACGATAGGAAAAGCCGGCTTGACGTCGCCTTCTTCTTATTGTCCATTTGCTCAACGAAATTAAGGCCATTCGTGATTACAGCATTCTCTGAACGACGAACACCGTCTCAGCGCCGTCGTCAGCGCAGGTAGAAAATGCAGCTTCCGATCAAGGCCATCCTGGTTTTTCACGCCGCAGCTCGTGCCGGCAGCATTTCCCGTGCAGCCGCAGAGCTGAGCGTGACGCCATCGGCGGTCAGCCAGCAGATCCAGTTGCTGGAGGTTCAACTTGGCGTCTCCCTGCTTGCTAAAGCCGGCCGAGGCGTCGTGCTGACGGAGGCCGGCGAACGTTATTTCTCGATGATCGCCGAGCAGATCGAGCGCATCGAGGAAGCAACCGGCACGATCCAAGGATTTCGCTCAGTTACGACGCTGACCGTTCGCGCTACCCCCACCCTGTCCAACAAGTGGCTGCTGCCACGCCTCGGCAAGCTGCTCGACCAGCATCCCGATCTCGAAGTTCGCCTTGACGGCACCAATGAGCCCACCGACTTCAACCAGGAACTGGTGGACATTGAGCTTCGCCACGGCAATGGACGCTGGCCGGGACTGTTCGTGGAAGGTATCGCCGACGAACAGTTCATGCCGGTCTGCTCGCCCGATTATGCCGCAGCAGGCAGCCTCCAGCCGCAGGACCTGCTCGATCACCGCCTGATCCATTCGGTCAAGTCACAGGCGCAATGGACGACCTGGTTTCAGCTGACCGAGGTTGCGCCGCAGGAGCGCTGGTCACGGATTCTCTTTGACCGCAGCCATATGGCGATCGACGCCGCGATACGCGGCATGGGCATTGCCCTGGAGAGCACGCTGATGATGGGCGACGAATTGAAGAGCGGGCGGCTGGTCTGCCCGGTCGCAGCGCCACCGGAAATCCGCATTGTCACACAGTGGATCGTCTGCCCGCGGGACCATCTGCGTCAGAAGAAAGTGCGGATCTTTCTCGATTGGCTGCGTACCGAGCGGGATGTCTGGCAGGCTGCTCAGCGCGACGCTGTCTCCTGACGGCAGATCCCGTAAGGGCCGAGGGCCGCCACGGGATCGCTCGTATTTCGCTGCCGCTTCAGTAGAGGCCCAGCAGCCGGATGGGCGTCAGCGTCAGCTGCGGGAACAGCACCAGTGCGAGAATGGCCCCGACCAGGATGGACATTGGTGCAAGCGAGCCCTTGATCACATCCTCGATCGACATTTTCGCCACTTGCGCCACGGCAAACAGGCAAACCCCGACCGGCGGCGTCACCAGACCAAGCGTCAGGGTGATGACCATGACGATCAGGAAGTGAATCGGATCGACCCCGAGGGAGACGGCCGACGGCATCAGCACCGGGATCAGGATGAACATGGCGGCGATGGCATCCATGAACATGCCCACGACGATCAGGAACAGGAAGATCAGGACGAGAACCATGGTCGGACCGGTGCTGATCGCGGCGAGGAACGTCGCCACCTGCGCCGGCAGACCGTCGAAAGTGAAGACCCAGGCGGCCAGCTTGGCGGTGGCGGCAATGAAGAGGATCGTGCCCGAGGTCCGCGCCGTTTCGATGAAGATCGTGGGCAGTTCCCGTAGCGAAATTGTGCGGTAAAGGATGACCGATAGAAACAGGGTATAGAGCACGGCGATACCGGCTGCTTCCGTTGGCGTGAAATAGCCATCGACGATACCGATCAGCAGAATGACGGGCGTCAGCATCGGCAGGATGGCCGCGATGCCCGTTGTCACCACCAGGCGCATGTTGAACGGCTTGGATGGGTTGTAGCCGTACCTTACCGCGTAAAAATGGTTAAACACCATGAACATCAGCGCGATAAACAGGCCGGGTATGAGGCCCGCGACCAGCAGCGTGCCGATGGAGGCATTGGCGATCGATCCCGCAATCACAATCAGGATTGACGGCGGAATGATCGACGAAAGGGTGGAGGTACAGAGCGTCATCCCCACGGCATAACCCTTGGGAAATCCATGGCGCTCCATCGCCTTGATCTCGATTGCGCCGATGGAAGCAATATCGGCAACAGACGACCCGGACACGCCGCCGAAAATGACGGACGATGCCACGTTCACATGGCCGAGGCCGCCCGGCAGCCAGCCGACGATGGCTTCAGCAAAGTCGAAGAGCTTTTCGGCAACGTGGCCGCGCTCCATCAGCACCCCGACCAGAATGAACAGCGGCACCGCGACCAGCAGGAACGAATTCATCGCCGAGAACATGCTCTGCGCCAGAAGATCGATCGGCGTCGAGGTAAAGACCACGATGGCCAGCACGCTGGCGAGGCCTAGAGCAACGGCAAGCGGAACGCCAAACGCACTCATCACCAGGAAAAGGACAAGAAGAAGGAGGCTCATGGCTGCTTCTCCGGCTTGGGCAGTACAGTTTCGGCGAGCGTGATTTCCGGCATGCCCTGGGCGGGATCGGAAATTTCAATGAGGTCGCGGCGTGTCCGTAAGGATTCGAAGATGGCAAGTACCGCCAAGACGGAGCTAAGAGGCATGATGAGGCCGATCACCCACATGGGCACGATCAGCGTGGCCGTGGTTTCGTTCATCATGAACTGCTGCTTGACCAGATGATAACCGGTCCATCCGGTCAGGACGAAGAAGATGACCGACGTCGTCACATAGATCGGCACCGAGAGCCGCTGGATCGCGCGCGGCAGCATCGCCAGAAAGACAACCACGCGCGCGGTTTCCACCGTGCGAAAGCCCGCCGCCAGTCCCAGGAAGATCATCCACACGAAAAGATAACGCGTAGCCTCCTCGGTCCATGAGACCGGAACGCCGAGAAGACGGCTTGCGACCTGGAGAAGGACGACGATCAGCACGCCGAACACGGCGATGCCGGCGACGACGTCGGTCATGCCCTTGATGATCTTGTTTAAGAGAGAGCTGTTTTTAACCATGGCTTATTCTCCTGTCCGGACCGGTGCAGGACCGGTCCGGCTTGGGACGAAGGATCAGTTCTTTCCGACGAAGGCGATGGTCTTGTCGAAGAAGGCCTGGTCTTTCACCAGTCCGGCAAAGATCGGGTAAAGGCCCTTCGAGATCGCGACGAACGCCTTTTGCTGCTCGGGCGTCAGGCGGTTGATTTCCATACCGTGCTTCTGCAACTCCGCGATGGTGGTCTCCGCCGTCGCTGCGTCGTTTGCGACCTTCCAGGCCTCGGCTTCCTTGCCCGCCTCCCCGAGCGCCTTCTTATGCGCGTCGCTCAGTCCTTCGAATTTCGCAGGATTGATGCCCAGCACCCAGCCGTCACCCATGTGGTTGGTGATCGAAGCATATTTCTGCACCTCGTAGAACTTGGCGCTGAGCGGTACGTTGATCGGGTTTTCCTGGCCGTCGACGACCTTCAGCTGCAGGGCGTTGTAAACCTCCGCGAAAGCAAGGGGCGTCGGCGCCGCACCCATCTTCTTGAAGAATTCGACCCAGAGCGGATTGTTCGGCACGCGGAACTTCAGCCCCGACAGATCCTGGGGCTTCGTGATCGCAAGCTTGGAATTGGTCATCTGGCGGAACGGACGCGGCCAGAGATTGATGCCCTTGATGCCGATCTTTTCGAGATCGGTGATCAGCTCCTGGCCCGGCGCGCCCGAGAGGTAGCTGCGCAGCTGCGCCTCGTTGTCGAAGACGTAGGGGATGGAGATCGCCGAGAACTTCGGATTGAAGTTGGCATAGAGCGATGTCGCGAGCAGCAGCATATCGAGCGAACCGCCGGCCAGCTGCTTTACGGCACCGGAGGGATCGCCGCCATAGAGCGTGCCGTTCGGGAAGACCTTGACGGTCAGTTGGCCGTTGGTCTTGGCGGCCACGAGTTCAGCGAATTTGTTGGCGGCAACGGTGATTTCGGAATTGTCTGGATCAGGCGTAGACAAGGTCAGCGTCGCTGCCTGGACGATCGAGGCGGTCAGCATGGTAGCCGCGGCCAACAGGCTGCGAAGTGCGAAGTGTTTCATTTTCATTCCTCCCTTTTGATAGTCTCAACTGGATGTCAGGCGGACTAGCCTCCGCCCCGGTTCATGCGTTGCAATTGAAGAATGACGCCGCTGTGATCGAGATCGCCGTCACCATCATCCACCATGGCTTGAAAAAGCCGATCAACCTCCTCGCTGACCGGTAGCGTCAATCCAAGGCTGCGCGCAAAGGCTAGCGCCGTCGATGTGTCCTTCACCTGATATTTCGCGGGCCCACCGGGCTGGAAATTGCCTTCCACCATGCGCAGGCCGTGCTGGCGGAACACAGTGGAGTCGGCGAACCCGCCGAGCAGAGCCTCGCGCACCCTGGCCGGATCGGCGCCGCCACGCTTGGCGAGCGTCAGCGCTTCGGCCACCGCGCAGATGGTCGAGGCGACGATCAACTGATTGGCAAGCTTGGTCAGCGCGCCGCTGCCCGCCGGGCCGACATGCGTCACCCGCCCGAGAGGAGCGAAGACCGGATGCAGCCGATCGACGACTGCGGCATCCCCGCCAGCCATGATCGCAAGCGTTCCTTCCCTGGCACCCTTCTCACCACCCGAAACCGGCGCATCGACACAAGCCACACCGTGATCGGCGGCCGCCTTGGCCAGCGCCACGGCGGTCTCCACCGGAATGGAGCTCATGACGGCCAGGATCGCTCCCGGCCGCATGGCGGAGATCACGCCATGTTCGCCCATCAGCACCGTCTCGCAGACGGGGCCGGAACTCAGCATGCAGATCACAACGTCGGCGTCCGCTGCGGCAGCGACGGCATCAGATGCCGTGACCACGCCGCGGTCGCTCAATGCCGCCGCCTTTTCCGGCGTCCGGTTCCAGCCCGAAACAGCAAAACCTGCCTCGGCCAGACGCCCGGCCATGGGACCACCCATGATGCCGGTGCCGATGACGGCAATGCGCCTTATGCTCTCGGTCATTTGTCCGTCTCCCGCCATCACGGATAGTCCCGGCGTGAAAAGCGGACCGGCCGCTGCTCGACGATCAGCGGCGGGAAAGCCTGCCGGAAACGCTCGAGATGCGGCGTTTCCAGATGGGCGTCGAAGGCGGCCCTGCTATCATAGACCTCGTAGAACACCACGGTATCTTCCGATCCTTCAGGGCAGATCACGTCGAACTGCCGGCAACCAGGCTCATCTGCGGTAGAGTGCCGGGCGTCATCCCGCGCAGCTTCCAGGAAAGCCCGCATCTTGCCGGGCTTCACCTGGAATTCCGCGATCACGACAAAGGCTGGCGCGCTCATCTGGTCACCCGTGCTCACGCTGCCGCGCTCTTGGCCGGGCGGAAGCTACCTACCATTTCCTGGCGCAGCTTCACCACGTCGAGGTCATTGACGATCTCGACGTCGTCGAACGAGACGATCTGATCCTTCTTGATCGGCCGCTTGAGCTTGACGTTATGGGCAAGACCGATCGGCAGGGCCTTGAGATCAAGGCTGCGGGTTGCCGGAATGGCATTGGCCCAGACGGCATAACCGCCCTCGCCATCCAGCATTTCGCCGGGCTGCATGTCCTTCTTGGCGGTCGCGACCGCATCGCCGCGGAACTCCTTGGAGCAACCGGTCGGCTCGTTGCGCAGCACGGCGGACAGGACGCTGATCGAGGTCTCCAGGCCGATGATGTGGAACGGACGCCACATCGAGGCATACCAGCCCGACGGATCGGTCAGCAGGCCATATTGCTTGAAGCAGGACCGGGCATATTCGTTATGCGCCTTGAAGGTGACGAACACGCCGTAGCGGATGTTGTTGAACACTTCGCGGCCATCCGGTTCCTGGCTGGCGGCAATGTCGACGAGACCCGAACGCGCCATGCGGCCACCGTCGGATGCCGGGCGGAAAACGCGAGCGAGGTCGTGGAGGCCAGCGGGCGGGAACGCCAGGCCGTCATCCGGGCAATCCAGGCCGGTGCCATTGGCGACCGCAGCCATTTCGATCGCGGCCTTGGTGCCGTCGGTGAAGGAATTGTAGAGTTTCGGGTTGAGGTTGTCCGCGGCGACCTGTTCCTCCGTCCAGCCGAACAGACCCCAGACCGTATCCGGTGTGGAATAACGATAGCGCGGCTCGAAATTCATGCCCTTGCCGGCGGCGGTAATCTCGAAGCCGGTGGCGCGTGCCCAGTCGACCAGTTCACAGATCAGCGCCGGCTGATCGCCGTAGGCCATGGAATAAATGAGCCCCTTGGCGCGAGCCTTCTCGGCCAGGATCGGGCCGACCATGACGTCGGCTTCGACATTGACCATCACCACATGCTTGTTGTGCTCGATCGCGCCCAGCGCATGGCGGGTGCCGGCGATCGGATGGCCTGTCGCCTCGATGATGCATTCGATTTCGCCGCATTCGAACAGCGCCTTGACATCGTCGGTGATGAAGGTCGTGCCGTTCTTGACGGCATCCCCGGCGCTGGTCGCGCTGTAGCGCTCCTTGGCCCAGCCAACCCGCTGCATGGATTCCTTCGCCTTTCCGACATCGAGATCGGCCACGGCAACCATGTGCAGGCCGGCAATGCGCTGGGCCTGGGCGAGCACCATCGACCCGAACTTGCCGGCACCGATCAGGCCGACCCTGACCGGACGTCCATCGGCGGCACGAAGCGAAAGCAGTGAATACAGATTCATTTCAACATCCTCGGCTGGGGAATATCTTTTACATAGAGCCCGGCCGGAGACCGATCGATAACAACCGCTCCCGGATTGCGGGGCATGGCTGCCCCTCCGGCGAATGCGGTTCCAGCGATGATAAAGTCTCCTCCCGGAGAACGCGGCAACCTGCCTGCGCCCCTCTCGGCCGCCTCCCACAAACGGCTTGTACCCAGACAGTAGGAGTGAAAAGCGGTTAGCTCAATTTAGAAGATTGGGAATATGCGTTAGATTTTCTAAGCATTCTTAAGCGAGCCAAGTTCAGGTCGCGTACCAGCTCACAAACACCGGAATGGCCTGATCCAAAGGGAGGGTAACGAGGTGCTGAGGGGAATCGATCCGGTCTTAAGTGCTGAACTGATGCATGCTTCCGTAGACACGACTACACCCGACCCGCAAAGCTCAAACGTCATTCAAAATCACATTGCCAAGCGGGCGCCATCCAGAGATGACATCACCGCTCAGCGAGCTACCAGATTGGACCAACCGGACTGGCAACTGTAGGCGTCAAACGGCGTCAACGCGAGCCCTACGCCAAACCTCGAACCGGTCGAGGGTTTCCCTGTTCGGCGGATACACGCCAAGTGTCGATTTGCCAGACTCGATCTCCAGCTTCAGGAACTCCTCCTGCTCCTCCATTGCAACGGCTTCGTCAGCGATCTCGTTCACATATTCCCGAGGGATGACGATGACAGCCTCGCTGTCGCCGAAGATGATATCGTCGGGATAAACCGCAACACCGCCGCAGGCGATCGGCTGGTTCATATCCGAGGCGTGGTGGGCAACCAGATTGGCCGGCGCCGCCGGGCCCATGCAATAGGTCGGGAGCCCAAGCTGGGCGATATCGGCCGTGTCGCGAACGCCGCCATCCAGCACAAGGCCAGCGCATCCGCGGTAGACAAGGCGCCGAGCCAGCATCGCGCCAATCCCGGCAATCTCCACCAGCGAGCGGCAATCGAACACGAGGACGTGCCCCTCGGGCATCGTGTCGATCGCCTTGCGCTGCTGGTTGGACGGATCGGAACTGTAGGTCGAGCCGTCGATGTCTTCCCGGGCGGGAATGTAGCGAACGGTGACGGCCGGGCCGATCATCGGCTTGTCGGCGGCGGCCAGCGGTCGCACGCCGCGAACCGCGGTGTTCCTGAGCCCACGCTTCAGCAGCAAGCTACTCAGGGTCGCAGAATTTGTCCGCAAAAGCTTTGCGTAAACCAATGGGTCCAAAGCCGTCATGATAACCTCCGTTTGTCCGGCTGCGAGGTCTAGCATAACGACACGATAGTTCAATAAAGAATTTATAGTTTCTTATTTGGACATTGGATGAATGCCGTTGATAGCCTTCATCACCATGGCAGCGGCGTCAAGGACTTCGCGCTTGATTGATCGAGCGCGCTCCGGCGTCGCCTCGCCGATGAACGGCACGCTGACGGTGGCGACCAGGCGACTTGCAGAATCGAATATGGGAGCGGCGAAAGCTCGCAGACCGAGATTGGATTCCTGATTGTCTTCCGCACTTCCGCTGCGGCGAATTTCAGCGAGCGCTTCCTTCAACGTCTCAGGATCGGTGATCGTATACGGCGTCCGGGCCTCCAGCCCGCCGGCGCAGTAGACCTCGATCTCGTTGTAGTCGGAATAGGCCAGAGCAAGCTTGCCGGCCGCACCGACATGCTTGCGCGAACGCCCGCCGACCTTGATGAACAGGGCGTAGTCGCCAGGGCTGGAAGCCGCAAATATCGTCATCATTTCATTACCTTCGGGTGCCGCCAGCCTGAAGGATTCGTAGATCCTGTCGGCCGCGGCCGCCAGGATCGGCCTCGCCGCCTCGATCAGCGTCACCCTATCCGCGCCGGGCGAAATACGCCGCGCGAGTTGCACGAATTTCGGCCCCAGCTCGTAGGAAGCTCCGCCATTCACCCGAGCCACAAGCCCATGTGCGGTCAGTGAATTGAGGATGCGGTACACGGTCGAACGAGGCACTCCGAGCTGATCGACCAATGCGCCGAGCGAAATTCCGGTCCTCGCATCGGCGACCGCCTCCAGTAGATGCGCCGTCTTTTCCACCACCGGAGACCCATTCTTTGGTTCAATCATGAACTTCAAATTCCATATGCGGATTGCTTGCCTTGACTTCTTGAGATCGAACGAGCATGTTGGGGTCGCAAGTGTCATATTTGACACTACGCACTTGCAGGAGGAAGTAAAGCCATTTGAGCGCGGCTGTCCCCGCGGACCCGGATGACTTTGAGGAAGAGATCACCGAAGCGCCGTATGCGGTTCGATTGGATTTGGAGGAGGGCTCTTATGAAGAAGATCACGGCTATCCATGCGTTGAGCATGGGGCTTGCAATGTCGCTGGCGGCAAGCGCCGCAATTCCCGCTCGCGCGGCCCCTGACAAGCTGACGGTCGTGGTCACGGACGAGCCGAAATCGCTCGACCCCTGCGACACGGACCTCTCGGGCAATTCACGCATTCTGCACAACAACATCACCGAAGCGCTCGTCAATCTCAGCCCCAAGGATGGTTCTGTCGTCCCGAGCCTCGCCACCAGCTGGCGGCAGGTCGATAGCCTGACCTGGGAGTTCAAGCTGCGCCAAGGCGTGACTTTCCACGACGGCAAGGCCTTCGATGCCAATGCGGTTATCGCGGCTCTGAAGCGGGCCCAGGATCCGGCGCTCGCCTGCGAGGTGGGACAAGCCACGCTAAAGGGCATCAAACTCAATGCAGAAGCCGTGAACCCAACGACCATCCTCATAAAGACGGACATTGTCGAGCCAATCCTCCCGAACAAGCTGTCCGCCCTGGACATCGGTTCGCCGGCAACCCCGAGCGACGCCAAGACGCGCAACCCAGCTGGAACCGGACCTTACAAGCTGGTCGCGTGGACGCCCGGCCAGTCGGTCGGTCTCGTGGCCTATGAAGGCTATTGGGGCGACAAGCCGGCAATTCCCAAAGCGACGATCATCTGGCGCTCCGAGTCCGCGGTGCGGGCGGCGATGGTCAACACCGGCGAAGCGCAGATCGCCTATGAAATCGCACCCCAGGACGGCACCACCGGACAGGATCACGCCTTTCCAAACGCCGAAACCTCGCTCTTGAGGATCGATGCGCAGATTGCGCCCCTCAACGACAAGCGCGTTCGCGAAGCACTCAACCTTGCGATCGATAGGGATGGCCTCATCGGAACGATCTTCCACAAGGACGCTCAAAAGGCGATGCAGGTCGTGCCGCCGTCGGTCTTCGGCTTCAATCCTGACATTCCCGTTTGGCACTACGATCCGGAAAAGGCGAAGTCCTTGCTTGCGGCCGCCAAGGCGGATGGCGTGCCGGTCGACAAGGAGATCGTCATCTACGGCCGCATCGGCATCTATCCGAACTCGTCCGAAAGCCTGGAGGCCATTCAGGCCATGCTGGCGGATGCCGGTTTCAACGCTCGGCTTGAAATGCTCGAGACAAGCCCGTGGCTGAAGCGGCTGCTGAAGCCGTGGAACAAGGATCGCCCGCCCTCGATCCTGCAGACGCAGATCGACAATGCCGAGGGCGATGCCGTGTTCACGCTGCCGAACCGCTTTACCACGGATGGCAACCAGTCGACCATCACGGACGCCGGTCTCGACAAGCTGATCGCCGATGCCTCGAAGGCGACTGGTGACGAGCGCAAGAAGCTGTTCCAGCAAGCCTTCAAGTACATCGCCGTCGATACGGTCAACATCGCCCCGCTCTTTCACATGGTCACGATCGCCCGTGTCGCCAAGAACGTGAACTATACGCCTGATGTGCAGGCCGGCAACGAGATCAAGCTGAAGTCGATCAGCTACCGTTGATCTGCCCGGCCGACGGCTTGTATGTCGCTTGAGGAGAGCGGATGTCCTTCACCTATTTCCTGAAACGTGCGGCCTTCGCGGCGCTCGCGCTTGCGGCGCTGATGACATCCGCCTTCTTCCTCGTGCGGTTGACGGGCGATCCCGTCAATCTCTACCTGCCGGTCGACGCTTCGGATGCGGCGCGCGAAGCCATGCGCATCCGCCTTGGGCTCGATCGCTCGCTCCTGGCCCAGTTCTTCGATTGGGCTTGGGATATTCTCAGCCTCGATTTCGGAATGTCTCTCTGGCACAATCGCCCGGCCATGGACGTGGTGCTGGAGGCGCTGCCGAACACGCTGGCACTTGGCGCCATCGCCTTGGCTCTGGCCTTCACCGCCGCGATCGTCATGGGATCCATTGCTGCCGTGAATGCCGGTGGCTGGATCGACCGGGGCGTCAATGTCCTGTCGCAGGCAGCCGCAAGCGTGCCGGATTTCTGGCTCGGCCTGATGGGCGTGCTTCTTTTTGCGGTTACCTTCCGCATTCTGCCGACGTCAGGCTTCGGCGGCCCGATTTACTGGGTGCTGCCCGTCGCCTGCCTGTTTGCCCGACCTTTCGGAACTCTGGTGCAGATCGTCCGCGGCTCGATGATTGAAGCGCTGAATGCGACATTCGTCCGGACGGCGCGGGCCAAGGGCGCGCGTGACGGACGGGTCACCTTCGTGCACGCGCTCCGCAATGCTCTCCTGCCCGCGGTCACGGTGACCGGCGACCTTGCCGCCCAGTTCGCCGGCGGTGGCGGCGTCGTCGAGGTGGTCTTCGGGTTTCCCGGCATCGGCAAACTCCTGATCGACGGCATCCTGAAACGCGACTTCGCAATCGTCCAGGCATCGATCTTTGCCGTCGCGGTCGTGATCTTCGTCATCAATATCCTGGTCGACATGCTTTATGCCTCGATCGACCCGCGCGTGAGGGTCGAATGACAGACACGTCTGCCGAATTCCTCCCGGCCCGCGAGCGCCGTAGCCGCCGCATCCTCTGGCTCCTGCGTGCGCTCGCGGGTGACCCGATGGCCGTCGCCGCGGCGATCTGGCTACTGATCGTCGTGCTCGCCATCCTCACCGATTCCCTGTCGCTCCTGGGCGACAACCGCATTTCACTGAAGGCGCGCAACCTGCCGCCGTTCGACTTCGGCCAGTCCTGGACCTTGTGGCTGGGTGCCGACGCGCTCGGACGGCCGCTCCTCGTCCGACTCATCCAGGCGGCTTCGACGACGATCGGCATTGCCGTGGTGACCGTGCTGACAAGCCTGATCGGCGGCACGCTGCTGGGCGTGATCGCCGGTTATTTCGGCGGCATCGTCGGAAACGTCATCATGAGGATCTGCGATATCATCCTCGGTTTCCCGACCCTGCTGGTGGCACTCTTCAGCCTCTATCTGTTCGGTCCGAGCGTCAGCAACCTCGTGATCGTGCTCGCCGTCACTCGAATGCCGGCCTATATCCGCGTCGCAAGAGCCGAAACGCTGGAGGTCCGCGAACGACTTTTCGTCGATGCGGCGCGCGTCTTCGGTGGCGGACCGACCTGGATCCTGCGCACCCACATCCTCCCCAGCGTCGCACCCACCATGCTGACGCTCGCCTCGGTCAATCTCGCCATGGTCATGTTGTTCGAATCCGGCCTGAGCTATCTCGGCCTCGGCATCCAGCCGCCTTCGGTGAGCTGGGGTCTGATGGTCGCCCAGGGCCAGGGCTATCTATCGTCCGCCTGGTGGCTCGGCTTTTTCCCCGGCCTCGCCGTCATGCTCACCACCATGTCCTTCAACCTGCTCGCCAACTGGTTCCGGATCGTCAACGATCCGTCGCAGCACTGGCGCCTTGTCAGCCGGAGGCGCTGATGGCCCTTCTCGAAGTCGAGGACCTGCAAGTCAGTTTTGATACGGCGTCCGGCCGCATATTCGCACTCAATGGCGTCTCCTTCTCGCTGGAACGCGGTGAAGTCCTGGCCCTTCTTGGCGAAAGCGGCTCCGGCAAGTCTGTGACCGCATCTGCCATCATGGACCTCGTTCCCAATCCTCCGGGCGCTATCGACCGGGGGTCGATCCGCTTCGACGGGGCGGAACTGTTGAAGCTTTCGCGCAACGAGCGGCGAGATCTGTGCGGCAACCGCATCGCCCTCATCTTTCAGGATGCGCTTGCGGCACTCAATCCCGTCTATCCCGTCGGCTGGCAGATCGCGGAGATGTACCGTATCCACGGCCGCAACCCCGAGGGCGGGGTCGAGAAGGCCGTGATCGACCTCCTGACGGCAATCGGCATTCCCGATCCTGAACGTCGGGCGCGCCAATATCCGCACGAATTTTCCGGTGGCATGCGCCAGCGCATCATGATCGCCATGGCCGTAGCACTCGAACCGGATGTCATCATCGCCGACGAGCCAACGACGGCGCTCGACGTCACGATCCAGGCGCAGGTGGTTGATCTTCTGGCCACAATCCGTAAACGCAGCGATGCCGGAATGATCTTCATCACCCACGATCTGGGTGTGGTGGCCGAACTCGCGGACCGCGTGGCCGTCATGTATGCCGGCCGGATCGTTGAGACCGCAAATGTCTTCGAACTTTTCGAGGATGCGCGACATCCCTATAGCGTCGGCCTGCTCGCCTCGCAGCCGCGCATCGATACCGATGAGGACGAACTGGTGCCGATTCCCGGCTCGGCGCCCAATCCCGTCGCCCTTCCTTCAGGCTGCGCGTTCAGGACGCGCTGTCCGCGCGCCGAAGGGCTCTGCGCCGAGGTCGTCCCTCCCCTTGAAGCCATGGGGCCGGGCCGCCAGGCCGCCTGCCATTTCCCGGTATTGACAGCATGAACCAGCCCCTCCTCAAAGTCGAAAACCTTTCCCGGCACTTCGGCAGCGGCGCGACGCCCGTGCGCGCAGTCGATGACGTCAGCTTCGAGATCGCCCGCGGAGAGACGCTCGGCCTTGTCGGCGAAAGCGGTTGCGGCAAGACTTCCCTGGTCAGGACGCTCCTGAAGCTCGGGCCGGCGACCAGCGGCAGCGCCGTTCTCGATGGCGTGGAAATCACCAAAGCGAGCGGAAGCGAGCTGCATAAATTGCGCCGCAAGATGCAGGTCGTCTTCCAGGACCCATACCAGTCACTTAATCCGCGCATGCGGGTCGACCGGCTGATCTCCGAACCGTGGGCGTTGCATCCGGGCGCCATGCCAAAGGCCCGCTGGCGGGAGGAGACGGTCAAGCTGCTTGAATCCGTGGGGCTGCGTGCGGAACATGCGGACCGCTATCCTTCGGAATTTTCAGGCGGCCAGCGGCAGCGGCTTGGAATCGCGCGCGCCCTGACACTCAACCCGACGCTCCTCGTCTGCGACGAACCGGTCTCGGCCCTCGACGTCTCGGTTCAGGCACAGGTCGTCAATCTGCTCGCCAGGCTGAGGCGCGAGCGCAATCTGGCGATGCTTTTCGTCGCGCACGACCTTGCCGTCGTGCGGCACGTCGCGGACCGTGTGATGGTCATGTATCTCGGCAAGATCATCGAGACCGGGCCGAAGCAATCGATCTTCAGCGCGCCGGCACATCCCTATACGCAGGCCCTGATGTCGGCCGTTCCGACGCCGGACCCAAGGCTTCGTGGTCATCGCAAGCGCATCGTGCTGCAAGGTGATCTTCCAAGCCCTGCCAATCCCCCGAGCGGATGCCGATTTCGGACGCGCTGCTGGAAGGCCACTTCGATCTGCGCGGAACAGGAGCCCGGACTGACGGCAAGGACGGCTGCCCCGGGATTGCTGACCGCCTGCCACCATGCAGAGGCCGCCTCGAATGCCATGCCGGCGTCTTCGAGGGGATAGGTTCCGGTGAGCAGCGGCTTCAGGTCGACCCTCTTGTTTTCAATCAGCTCGACCGCCAGGCCGAATTCATCGTGGAAGCGGAAAGTGCCCTTCGCCTGGCCGCCTAACCAGCCATCCCAGCAGTGCACACGCGCGCTCTCTAGCCCGGGACGTCCAGGCCAGGTTACCCGTTTAACCTGAGACAGGGCTGCCGGCGGGATTCATATTGCCGCAGCCCAAGGAGGTGGTAAGCTTACCGCCAGGGAGGACGTATCATCCGCGGCGAAACCGATCACGTGAACAGGGTTGCAAAGGTTATCGCGTCCGCATCGGACGCGGCGCGGAGTCCGCTTGCTGCTTCCTGGCGACGATCAATGGAACATCACCGGCTGGATCCGGCGGCGCGCCGACCGAACGATCGGGTCGAGGAGGCGGAACTCGACCACCGACGAGCTTGCCTGGATCGCTTCATGAGGGTTGCAACAGCAAGGCTTGACCATCTCTTTGGCCTGGTGGGTGCCTCAGGGTGCGGTGTTCTTCTGACCGATTGCGACGGTGTGATCCTGGATCAGCGCTGCAAGGATTCCGATCTGACAGTCTTCCAGGAATGGGGCCTGTGGCCCGGCGCGGACTGGAGCGAGGCCAGCGAAGGCACCAACGGAATAGGCACCTGCCTGACTGAGAAAAGAAGCGTCACTATCCACCGCGACGAACACTTCTTCGCCCGCAACACTGGGATGAGTTGCATGGATGCTCCGGTCTTCGGGGCCGATGGCGGCATCATCGCCGCGCTCGATGTGTCTTCTGCCCGGGTCGACCAGACGGAAGGATTCAATCGGCTCATTTCGGCGATGGTGGCGCAGACCGCGCGGTCCATCGAGGCCGATTACTTCCGCGCTACATTTCCAAATTCCCGCATCGTGGTGGCACATACGGACGACAGCGAGATGTCGGTGCTTTTGGCTGTGGATGCCGACGACCTTGTCGTCGGGGCAACACGGGGCGCACGTCGGGTATTCAGATTGGAGCCCACGGGTTTGCTTAAACCCCGCCCTGCGTCGGACCTCTTCGGCGGGGGAGACGAGTGTTTGGGGTTCGACGCCGCGGAACGAGCCGCCGTGATGCGTGCCCTTGCTCGTGCCGAGGGCAACGTGTCGGAGGCCGCTCGGCGGTTGGGGATCGGCCGCGCGACCCTTTACCGGCGCATGAGACGGCTGCATATCGGCGAATAGCGCGCCCACCTGTCTCAGATTTGGGACGTTTTGGACCCCTGACCCTCTCCCCCAGGCTGACCAGCCGACCTTTCTGGCGCATCTAGATGTGATCGGGTGGAGGATCCGATCACACGGAGGAGTATTTCCATGAACATCATGACCAAGCCGGCGAGCATCTATGTCTCGCCCTTCAAGGACCGCTATGACAATTTCATCGGCGGCAAGTTCGTTCCCCCAGTCCACGGCCGATATTTCGACAACATCACCCCGATCACTGGCGCAAAGGTCTGCGAAGTTGCTCGATCGGACGGGGCCGACGTTGAGCTGGCGCTGGATGCGGCCCACGATGCCAAGGAGGCCTGGGGCCGGACCTCAGCAAGCGAACGCGCCAACATTCTCTTGAAGATCGCCGACCGGTTGGAAGACAATCTCCAGCTTCTGGCGCAGGCCGAGACGTGGGACAACGGCAAGCCGCTCCGCGAAACCACCGCGGCAGACATCCCGCTTTCAGTCGACCACTTCCGCTATTTCGCTTCTGTGTTGCGTGCCCAGGAAGGCACCATGTCCGAAATCGACGCCGACACGGTCGCCTATCACTATCACGAGCCGCTTGGCGTCGTCGGACAGATCATTCCGTGGAACTTTTCAATCCTGATGGCCGCCTGGAAGCTGGCCCCCGCACTTGCCGCCGGCAACTGCGTTGTACTGAAGCCTGCCGAACAGACACCAGCGGCCATCATGGTGCTGATGGAACTGATCGCCGACCTCCTGCCGGACGGCGTCCTGAATATCGTCAACGGGATGGGACCCGAGGTGGGAGGCCCACTGGCCAGATCCCCCCGCATTGCAAAGATCGCCTTCACCGGCTCCACCGAGACCGGGCGCATCATCATGCAGGCGGCAACCGAAAACCTGATCCCGGTAACCCTGGAATTGGGCGGCAAGTCCCCGAACATCTTCTTCTCCGATGTGATGGCAGAGGATGACGCGTTCCTTGACAAGGCCGTCGAAGGGTTCGTCCTATTTGCCTTCAACCAGGGCGAGGTCTGCACTTGCCCCAGTCGTGCGCTTATCCAGGAGGACATCTACGAGGCGTTCATCGCACGCTGCATCGAGCGGGTGCGCGCGATCAAACAGGGTGACCCTCGCGACATGCAGACGATGGTGGGAGCACAGGCGAGCCAGGAACAGCAGAACAAGATCCTGTCCTATCTGACGATCGGCGTGGAAGAAGGGGCAGAGGTACTGATCGGAG
This sequence comes from Neorhizobium sp. BETTINA12A, assembly GCF_023006485.1. Taxonomy (NCBI): domain Bacteria; kingdom Pseudomonadati; phylum Pseudomonadota; class Alphaproteobacteria; order Hyphomicrobiales; family Rhizobiaceae; genus Neorhizobium; species Neorhizobium sp. BETTINA12A. The sequence continues at coordinate 24,342 of NZ_JALBGW010000009.1, read as the reverse complement.
GGGATGCCGCGCGCCTTGACGGGGACCTTTCCAGCGGCTTTTACGTTCAACCAACGATCCTGAAGGGCCACAACAAGATGCGGGTCTTCCAGGAAGAGATCTTCGGTCCAGTGGTTTCTGTCACAACGTTCAAGAATGAGGCGGAGGCGCTGCAAATCGCTAATGACACCATATACGGCCTTGGGGCCGGCGTGTGGAGCCGCGACGCCAACCGCTGCTACCGCTTCGGTCGCTCAATCCAGGCCGGCCGCGTCTGGATCAACAATTATCACGCCTACCCGGCCCACGCCGCGTTCGGTGGATACAAGCAGTCGGGCTTTGGGCGCGAGACGCACAAGATGATGCTCGACCACTATCAGCAGACCAAGAACATGCTGGTCAGCTACAACCCAAACAAGCTTGGGTTCTTCTGAGCCGAGGATTGCCAAGGGGTGGGTCTTTACGAGCCCACCCCTGACGTTTTCATCCGCTCTTTTCGCCCATGTGCCGAGCTAGCTGGATGCGGCATGCTATGCTCGGCCAATTTGCGATCCACGAGTGGGCCACAGACGTGCTGGAGGTAATCCATACCGCCTCCATCGGCACCGGCTCGGCCAACGTTGCCATCCGCCGCCCCGGCCGGCAGGTCTGGCCGACGTCATCGATCGCAAAGACGATGGCCAGATCAGCCTGGGTCGCCCCGGTTGCTATCACCTCGGTCACGAGTGTCCGGTCGACTGGGTCGAGTACGGCGACGACGTCTTCCGAAGTCATTGTGATGATCTCTCCTTTCCATGCTTTCGCCCATTTATGTGGGGCGAGAAGGCAAAATTCCATTTTTGCCTGAGGGATTCGCGGAATCTTGAAACCTCGGCCCATTGAATTGAGAAAACCTTTTCTCACTTGACAATTTCCCTGGTAAAAGGTTTTCTCACCACAACAGGAGGACAAGAGGCTGGATACGGGGAGGAATAAGAAACGCATTACGATTCATGACGTTGCAGCCGCGGCGGCCGTCAGCATTTCGACTGCGTCGAAAGCTCTGAACAACACCGGCCGCATGGGAGACGAGACACGGGAACGGGTCAAACGGGTGGCCACCGATATCGGTTTTCGTCCGAACGCCCTTGCGCGCGGCCTGCTCAGCAAGCGCAGCTTCACGATCGGGCTTCTCACCAACGACACCTACGGCCGATTCACCTTGCCGGTAATGGCTGGCGTATCGGAGGCACTGGTCGATCACGGCGTTTCGGTTTTCCTCTGCGCCATCGAAGACGACCCGGCGCTTGGGCAGATCCATGTCGAAGCAATGCTCGACAAGCAGGTGGACGGCATCATCGCCACCGGCAAGCGGATGGACAGGAGTTTGCCGGTCGATCTCTCGAACCTGTCGGTTCCGGTCGTCTATGCCTTCACCGAAGGGACGCCGAACAGCGTCATCTTCCGGTCGGACGATGCGCATGGCGCAACCCTTGCAGTCGGGTGGCTGCAGTCGATCGGGCGGCGCCGGATCGTCCATGTCACCGGCCCGAAGGACTTTTTCTCGGTGCGCGAACGCGCCGATGCCTACAGCATCGCAGCGGGCGAATGCCAACAGGTTCTTTATGGCGTCTGGTCGGAAAGCTGGGGCCATGAGGCGGTCGGCCTGCTCTGGGAGCGCGCCGGCGACAAGCCGGATGCCTTGTTCTGCGGCAACGACCAGATCGCCCGCGGCACGGTGGATGCCCTGCGCGAACGCGGCATCAAGGTGCCGGAAGATGTTTCGGTGATCGGCTTCGACAATTGGGAGATTGTCGCGGCCCAGACCCGGCCACCGCTGACGACGGTGGACATGGAACTGAAGGAACTGGGGCGGCAGGCGGGATTGACCGTCCTGGCGCTCGCCGAAGGACGGTCCGTCGAGCCGGGCGTGCGGAAACTGCCATGCCGGCTGGTCGTCCGGCAATCGTGCGGGGGTGAAACCCCAAGGGAATGAACAAAGCGCCAGGGAGAATGGCGTCAAATTGGGAGGAGTATCATGATTAAGCGTTTATTGGCTGCGACCAGCGTCGCAACCCTGTGCCTGGTAGCCAGCGCATCGGCGGCCGAAAAGGTCGAAATGTGGGTTCGCACCGGTGTCGGCGATGCCTTCAAGAAGACCGTAGAAGCCTATAATTCCAGCCACGAGAACCAGGTCGCGATGACCGAGGTGCCGTTCTCCGAACTGGTACAGAAATATGCGACGGCGATTGCAGGCGGACAGGCGCCTGACGCGCTGTCGATGGACCTGATCTACAATCCCGCCTTTGCGGCGGCAGGCCAGCTCGAAGACCTGACGGACTGGGCGAAGTCCCTGCCCTATTTCAACTCGCTGTCGCCGTCCCATGTCAAGCTCGGCAGCTACCATGGTCGCATCTACGGGCTGCCATTGTCGGTCGAGACCTCGGTCTTCGCCTGGAACAAGGACCTCTACAAGAAGGCCGGTCTCAACCCGGAAAAGGCGCCGGCAAGCTGGGACGAAATCACCGCCAATGCCGAAAAAATCCGCGCCTTGGGTGACGATACCTATGGCTTCTACTTTTCCGGCGGCGGTTGCGGCGGCTGCATGATCTTCACCTTCACCCCGCTTGTCTGGGGCTCGGGGGCCGACATCCTGTCGGCCGATGGCAAGGCGGCGACCCTCGATACGCCGCAAATGCGCCAGGCCATCAATATCTACCGCAACATGGTCAAGAAGGATCTCGTGCCGGCGGGCGCTGCCAGCGACAATGGGGTGAACTTCCTCTCGTTCACCAACGGCAAGATCGGCCAGCAGAGCCTTGGTGCCTTTGCCATCGGCTCGCTGGTGACCGAGCATCCGGATATCAATTTCGGCGTAACGCTGATCCCCGGCGCGACAGGCGGTACGTCGTCCTTTGCCGGCGGCGACAATTTTGTCGTCACCAAGGGGACGCCGAAGATCGCCGCCGTCAAGAAATTTCTCGAATACATCTATTCCGAGGACGGCCAGAAGATCATGGCCAAATACGGAAGCCTGCCGACACGGGGCGATATTGCCGAAAAGGTCCTGCAAGGTCTCGATCCACGCCTGCAGGTTGGCATAGACGCGATCGCGGTCGCAAAGACCCCTTACACGCTGCAATTCAACGACCTGATCAACAGCGCGAACGGCCCCTGGGCGAGCTTCACCAACGCCGCCATTTTCGGTGATGACGTCGATGGCGCCTTTGCCAATGCGCAAAGCGAAATGCAGTCGATCATCGACAGCGGCCAGTAACCTCCCAAAGGCTGCTGCGACCGGAAGGCGAAAACCCACCTTCCGGTCACCTTTCCACCGTCTCTGCGGAGCACCTGGATGACTGTTTCCGGCTCAAAGACCCTGTTGCCCAGACACCGGCGCGCCCGCAGAACCGGCTTGCGCGGGCTGGTCTACATCGCGCCGGCGATGGCGCTCGTCATCGCCTTCTTCATCATCCCGGTGATCTTCACCGGCTGGATGAGCCTGCACAACTGGCCGCTGATGGGTGGCACGCGCTGGATCGGGTTCAGGAACTACGTCCGCATGTTCCAAGACGCCCGCTTCATGTCTGCGCTGCAGTTCACCGCCTACTATACCGTCATCGTCACCATCGCGATCTTCGCCGTCGCCTTTCCGCTGGCGATCTTCGTCGAGAAGCAGCGGCGCTTCGTCAGCGCCTACCGCACCATCATCTTCCTGCCGGTTGTCGTTGGTCTTGCCACGGCTTCGCTGCTCTGGGTGTGGCTTGCCAATGTCGACAGCGGCTTCATCGGTCCGGCGCTGAAAGCACTCGGATGGGTGGACAAGAGCCCGAACCTGCTCGCCACCTTCGACAGCGCCTTCCTCACTATTATCGTCATGGTCGTCTGGAAGATCGCCGGCTTTACGATGATCATTCTGCTCACGGGTCTTCAGGCCATTCCGGCCGAACTGACGGAGGCGGCCCGGATCGATGGCGCAAGCCGCTGGCAGCGTTTCCGGCACCTGACGCTGCCCTTGATGCGCAAAACCATCGCCCTGGCGCTGATCATCTCGGTGACCGGCTCGATCCTCGCCTTCGACCAGTTCTACATCATGACGTCGGGTGGGCCGCAGAACCGGATGATCTCGGTGGTCTACTACATCTTCAACCAATCCTTCGTGTCCTTCAATCTCGGCTATGGCGCAGCTTTGTCGATAGCACTTCTCGCCATTCTGGTTGCCATCAGCATCATCCAACTCTGGCTGCTTCGCGTCCGGGAGGAAAAACCGTGACACCTGTAAATACGACACCCGCCAAGCAGCGCCGTGCGCGCAAGGCCGTCCGATCAAACGGCGCCTATCATGCCACCGGGATCGCCATTTCGCTGTTCTTCTTGGCGCCCTTCGCCATTGCGTTTCTGGCCTCGTTTCGCCATGGCGCGGAAGCCCGCCTGCCGCCTCTGCCGCCATGGCCGACCAATGGTTTCAGCCTCGATGCCTATGGATCGCTGGACGGTTTCGGCGCCGGAATCTGGCAGCACACGATCAATTCGCTGCTGGTGTCGCTCGCAACCGTTGTGCTGACCGTAGCGGTCAGCCTGCTTGCTGGTTACGGCTTCTCCCGCTACCGGTTTCCGCTAAAGAACGTGCTGTTCGTTTTGATCATTGCCACGCTGATGATCCCGTTCCAATCGATCCTGACCCCGCTGTTCATCATTCTTGCAAAGCTCGGGCTGAACAACTCGCTGTTCGGGCTGACGCTTATCTACGTCACGCTGCAACTGCCCTTCTCGGTCTTCATGATGCGAAATGCCTTCGACGCCGTGCCGAAGGAGATCGAGGAGGCAGCGCGCATTGACGGCGCGCGGGACCTGCGATTGCTGGTGCGCGTCCTGCTGCCACTGGTGCTGCCGGGCGTCGCAACGGTGGCGATCTTCGCCTTCCTCAATGCCTGGAACGAATTTCTCGCAGCCCTGATCCTCCTGGCCAGCAACGAGAAATACACCCTGCCCGTCCTGATGATGGCAGTGCGCGCCGGCCGTCTCGGCGCGGTCAACTGGGGAGCGGTACAGGCCGGCGTCGCGGTCATGACGATCCCCTGCCTGATCGTCTTCCTGCTTTTGCAACGCTATTACATGCGCGGGCTGATGGCCGGTGCGGTGAAATGATCCCAAGAAACGGATGAAGCGATGAACACCATGAAAAGAGACCGCCAGTTCCGCCCGCTGCCCGTACCCAGCGTCGATATCCACGGCCTATTCGGCGACCGCCAGGAAGCGATCTGCGACACCACGGCCGAGATGCTGCTCGACCGCTGCGTCGAGGCTGGCATGCTCGATGCCATCGACACCAGCAAGCCGAGCCCCGGCATCGTCATCCCGATCCAACCCTGGGGCGGCACCACGCAGATGTTCTGGGACTCGGATCTCGGCAAGTCGATCGAGACGGTGGCCTATTCGCTCTATCGGCGGAAGAACCCGAAGCTCGAAGCCCGTGTCGACGAGATCATCGACATGTACGGGAAGATGCAAGACAAGGACGGTTACCTGAACGCCTGGTTCCAGCGCGTCCAGCCGGATCGCCGATGGACCAACCTGCGCGACCATCATGAACTCTATTGCGCCGGCCATTTGATTGAAGGAGCGGTCGCTTATTTTCAGGCAACCGGCAAGCGCAAGCTTCTCGATATCATGTGCCGTTATGCCGATTACCTGATCAAGACTTTCGGCCGTGGCGAGGGCCAACTGCGCGGCTATTGCGGCCATGAGGAAATCGAGCTGGCACTAGTGAAGCTGGCGCGTGTGACGGGACAAAAGAAATATCTCCACCTCTGCAAATTCTTCATCGACGAGCGCGGCACCGAACCGCATTATTTCACAGAGGAAGCGATCCGCGACGGGCGCGATCCCGCCAATTTCATCCAGAAAACCTATGAATACAGCCAGTCGCATCAGCCGGTGCGCGAACAGACAAAGGTCGTCGGTCATGCCGTGCGCGCCATGTATCTTTATTGCGGCATGGCCGATATCGCCACCGAATACAATGATGACAGCCTGACGGCGGCGCTCGATACGCTTTGGGACGACCTGATCACCAAGCAGATGTATCTCACCGGCGGCATCGGGCCTGCCGTTTCCAATGAAGGGTTCACCGACTATTACGACCTGCCGAACGAAAGCGCCTATGCCGAAACCTGCGCTTCAGTCGGTCTCGTCTTCTGGGCGAGCCGCATGCTTGGGCGCGGTCCGAACCGGCGCTATGCCGACATCATGGAACAGGCGCTCTACAATGGCGCCATGTCCGGCCTGTCGCTCGACGGCAAAACCTTCTTCTATGAAAACCCTCTGGAAAGCGCCGGCAAGCATCACCGCTGGATCTGGCATCCCTGCCCCTGCTGCCCACCCAATATCGCCCGTCTGCTCGCGTCAATCGGCTCGTATATGTATGCTGTGTCAGACGACGAGATCGCCGTCCATCTTTACGGCGAAAGCCAGGCCCGGTTCGATATCGGTGGGGCCAAGGTGCGGCTGGCCGAAAAGACGCATTATCCCTGGGACGGCGCGATCGGATTCGATGTGACGACGGACAGGACGACACGCTTTGCGATCTCACTGCGCATCCCCGAATGGGCGGATGGCGTAACGCTGAAGGTCAATGGCGAAACGATCGATCTTGCCTCGGTCACGATCGACGGCTATGCCCGCATCGATCGGGACTGGACGAGCGGCGATCATATCGATCTCGATATTCCCTTGGCGCCGCGCGCGCTGTTTGCCAATCCGCTGGTGCGGCACGATGCCGGCCGCACGGCGCTGATGCGCGGGCCGATGGTCTATTGCGTCGAGGCGACCGACAATGGCGACGGCTTGAACGGCATCAGGCTGACAAGCGGCGTTTCGCAGGCAACGACGGCTGACTTAAAAGATCTCGGCGGCGCCGTGGCGCTCGATGTTCCCGCAAGCCGCGACAAGGCTGATTGGGGTGGCGCGCTCTATCGCACCCGGCCGCCTGAGACGGAGGAAGCGATGGTACGGTTCGTACCCTATCCTTTCTGGGACAACAGGTCGCCAGGTGAAATGCTGGTCTGGGTCAGAGCGGGCGAACGCAACGATGCGTGATGAGATAGCCAGAACCGGGGTCGTGCTTACCGATATCCGCAAGAGTTTCGGCAACCTGGAGGTCATTCATGGCATCAACCTCCAGATCACCGAAGGATCCTTTGTCGTCTTCGTCGGTCCGTCCGGCTGCGGAAAATCGACGCTGCTGCGGATGATTGCCGGGCTCGAGGAGGTCACTGACGGCGAAATCGAGATCAAGGGGCGCGATGTCACCGATCTCGATCCGTCCGAGCGCGGCATCGCCATGGTGTTCCAGTCCTATGCGCTGTACCCGCATATGAGCGTGCGCGACAATCTGGCGTTTGGTCTGAAAATGGCGCGGACGCCAGAGGCGGAAATCGAAGCGCGGGTGAGGGCGGCCTCTGCGATCCTGAAAATCGATCCGCTGCTGGATCGCCGCCCCGGCCAGCTGTCCGGCGGCCAACGCCAGCGGGTGGCGATCGGCCGCGCAATCGTGCGCAAACCCGAGGTGTTTCTCTTCGACGAGCCGTTGTCCAATCTCGATGCTGAATTGCGGGTGTCGATGCGCATCGAGATCGCAAGGCTGCACCGGGAACTGCGCAATACGATGATCTACGTCACCCACGACCAGACGGAAGCGATGACGCTGGCCGACATGATAGTGGTCCTTCGCGACGGGCGGATAGAGCAGACCGGCAGCCCGCGTGAGGTCTACGAAAAACCGGCCAACATTTTCGTTGCCGGGTTCATCGGCTCGCCGCGCATGAACTTTCTGGAAGCGAAATGGGCGGAAGATGGATCGGTATTGCTCGGCGGCAGCCGGATTCCGGTATCACTGGACGCACAGGCATTGTCGCCGGGCGAAAAGATCACGCTGGGCATTCGCCCCGAACATCTGTTCGTGTCGACCGCCGGCGAAGCGATGCTGCAGGCCAGGGTGGATTTCTCGGAATATCTAGGCGGGACCCAATTTCTTTACTGCCAGACGGACGAAGGGCAGGCCATCATCGCAGAACACCGGTCACCGGTTCCTGTTGACGCCGGCGATACCGTCCATTTTTCGTGGGACGGCCCTCACCTGCGCTTTTTCGATAGCGCTGGGATGCGAATCGAAGGGGTCGAGAACATAAGAGAAAAGAAGGCCCAGCGGCGAAATCACCAGAAAACCGACATACATCTGTCCGATTGACCCGAACGGACGATTTGGCTAAATCAGCTTTGTCGAAAAAGGCGCGCTTGGTCTCGGTAGGCCCAAGCACTTCCAGATAGCGGAAGATCTCTTCCATGCTGCTTACAGCATGAGAAACCCCGACGGACAGACGCGATCGCGTCTCCATCCGTCCGTGTGGTTGTCTTGTCGACATTCTGCTCCGGGCGGTAGCTCAGGAGCTCAATGTTGGAAAAAATCAGTTCGTTCACGCTGCCGGTCTGGCGGTCACCGAAAGTTATCCTGGCTGTCTCAGTCTTTCTCAATTTTGCGGGTTTTACACTCATCGCTCCCGTCGCTCCCTTCCTGGTGACGCAATACGTTTCCCCCGACCGGCTCGCTATCTCCGTCAGCATGATCATGACCCTCTACGCGGTCTGTCAGTTCGTTGCCGCGCCTGTGCTGGGGGCTCTAAGCGACCGGCTGGGGCGCAAACCAATTCTGATCGCGGCACTCGTCGGCTCGGCTACCGGCTATTTCCTCTTCGGCACGGCCGGATCTTTTTGGATGCTTCTTGTCAGCCGCGCCATCGATGGGCTGACTGCCGGCAACACGGGAGCAGTTTATGCCTATGTGGCTGACACGACCGAGCCGGGCAGCCGCGGAAAGGCGTTCGGAGTTCTCGGTGCCGCCGGCGGTTTCGGTTTCTTGATCGGCCCGGCGGTGGGCGGGCTTCTCGGAGAGATTTCCCTGTCTGCACCGGCATTCGCCGCCGCGGGGCTCGCAATTCTCAATCTGATCTGGGTAATTGTCGCCCTGCCTGAAAGCAATTTCGGGCATTGCCGCTCAAGTTCTCTGACGCTGCAACAGCTCAACCCGCTTAGCCCTCTCGTCTACGCATTAAGGCTGCCATTGATCAAAATCGCGTTCGCCAGCGCGTTTCTGTTCTATCTGGCCGGCACCATGCTCCAGGTGAACATCGCCGTGTTCGCCAAAGACATCCTATCGTTCGAACCTCTTGAGATTGGCTTTCTATTATGCACGGTCGGCGTGCTCGACATCATAAGCCAGGGTGTATTCGCACCGAGATTGCAGGCCATCTTCGGTGAACTTTCAACCGCGGTAGCAGGCCTTGCGATCAATGCCCTTGGCCTGATGATGGTAGCCGCGACGGTGGATATCACGTCGTCCGGACTTTTGTTTGGCGCGATCGCGATCTTCACTCTTGGCGATGGTTTCTACCAACCGTCGATGAGCGCTGTGATTTCTAACGCAGCACCCGGTGATCAGCAGGGTGTTGTTCAAGGCGCCAACCAGGCCCAGCAATCGATCGCAAGAACTCTAGGGCCACTGGCGAGTGGCGCATTGTATCAGTTGTCCGCGGGCGGGCCTTATATAGCCGGTGCCGCGGTGATACTGGCGTCGATGTTTTTTGCCGGGAAAATTCGAAAGCAGCCGGTGGAGACCGACGACCGACGCCAACCTCGCAGCAGCCATTGATTGATGCGGGGCCTAACCGTCAAAGCCAGCCTTTGTCTTGTGTGGATCGGGGCTGGCAACGAGTTTGCTCCAAGTAAACGCCGTCCTACCGCAACAATGCCGCCGTCGTGGCAACATATCGCCCTCGTCAGGGATCGCGTTGCGCGTCGGTAATCCGTTCGCGGGCGCGCACCAGATGGTAGCGCATATAGAGCGCCGCGTGCTCCCCGTTTCTCGCCCGGATCGCTTCGACGATCTGCTGGTGCTCGCGCAGCACGGCGATGCGTCGCTCGTCCGAGCCTAGTTTCGTCAGGTTGAGCGCCACGCCCATGGAGCCGCTAATCTCTCCGCGCAGGTGTTCGAAGAGCGATACGAACAGGTCGTTGCCGCTCGCGACGGCGACCTCGCGATGAAAATTGAAATCCGCCTCGCTGGGAGACTGGCCGTTCATGATTTTTTCGCGCAGCAGCTCGTTGGCTTCGTCGAGATTGTGAAGGTTCTGGCTGGAGCGGCGCTCCGCCGCCAGCGACGCTGCCGCAGCCTCCAGCGCGAAACGAACCTCGAAGGACTTCAGATAACCCGCGACATTGGACGGCAGCACGAAGCGGGTAATGGCCGAGGGCGGCACGGCGCGCACGAATGTGCCGGAACCGCGCCGCGAATAGACAAGGCCATCAGCCTGCAACCGGATCAAGGCCTGGCGAACCACCGGGCGCGATACGGAAAAAGCAGAGCAGATATCGTTCTCCGCCGGCAGCCGATCGCCTTCCTTGAAGGCGCCGTTCAGGATCTGCTCCAGGATCTGGCCGTATAGTTTGTCCGCCAGCCTCTCCTTGCGCGGCGGCGTCAATTGCAGTTCCGCCATTCAACATCTCCCCTTAGCTCCCAAAACTCTCGTCCCGGCGGCCCTCCCGGCGCGCGATATGACAGTACCGACCATGGCGCGAGCCTGCATATCCATCGATAGGCACAATTTCAAAGATGTCATCAAAAATTACTTCTTTTGCGGCTTTTTTTACAAAATTTGAAATGAGAGTTGACAACTTAGGTGACCGTGTTAGCGTATTCGAAATTGTCGAAGTGCATTCGGCGTCTCAGGGAGGAGATATTCAGATGCAGCACGCGGCGCGAATCGACCATCATTGCTGGCGCGGGAAACGCAGCTGAGGTCGCAAAGCCAAACTTCAACGTCATTTCTGTCGCACCCTGGGCCGTAAGCCACGAAGCTTCGGCAACAGGGAGTTTTTGCCCGCTTCAGGCATCGGTCGACAGTACATTTCTTCAAGCCCGGCACGCCAGCGCGTCGGCTCGCTCATTCATGCCTTTTCCGACAGAGGAACATTGCCGCACATCCTCGAATATTTCTACGAACAGAACAAAGGCGAGGACCCGCGACGGATCGAATTCCTGATGCTGAACACGACAAGCAGAACGAACTGAAGAGCTCGAAGATTTCAATTGGGAGGTTGAACATGATGAAACATCTTATGGCGGCGACATTTCTGGTCGCTGCAGCGCTGACGGTCCCGCAGGGCGCAGCGCTCGCCGCATCGCCGCCGAACATGCTGGTGATCGGCACGAACCTGACCGGCATCCGTACTCTGGACCCGGCAGACAACAATGCCCGCACGGTTTCGGAGCTGATTTCCAATATCTACGACAACCTCGTCCAGCTGCCGCAGAACGACCTGCAGAAGCTGCAGCCGATGCTCGCGACCAAGTGGAGCGCCTCGGCCGACGGCAAGCTGATCACCATCACGCTGCGCAGCGACGCCACGTTCCAGAGCGGCAATCCGGTGACCGCCGAAGATGCCGCCTGGTCGATCCAGCGCGTCATCAAGCGTGGTCAGGTCGGCTCGACCGATATCGCGCTCTGGGGCTTTACGGCCGACAATGTCGAAAAGCTGGTGCGCGCCAAGGATGCGCAGACGCTGGAAATCGAGCTGCCGATCCAGGTCAGCACCGATCTCGTGCTTTATTCGCTCGCCAGCTCCTCGCTTGGCATCGTCGACAAGAAGACCGCCATGTCGCATGAGGCGAACGGCGATTTCGGCGCCGCCTGGCTTGCCGCCAACTCGGCCGGCAGCGGTCCTTTCACGCTTTCGCAATGGCGTCCGAACGACATCGCCGTCTTCGAAGCCAACAAGAAATACTGGGGCGGTGTCCCGGCCATGGCCCGCGTCATCACCCGGCATATCCCCGAATCCGGCAACCTGCGCCTTCAGTTGCAGGCCGGCGACGTGGATGTCGGCCAGTATCTCGCAAGCGGCGACTTGGATGCGCTGGCGAGCGACAAGAAGATGGTGATCGACAATGTTCCAGGTCTCGGCTTCTATTATATCGCGCTGAACCAGAAAGACCCCGATCTGCAGAAGCCTCTGGTCCGCGAAGCATTCCAGCATGCTTTCGACTGGAAGGCGATCTCCGGCAATATCATGCGCTATACCGGCTTCCCGTGGCAGTCCGTCGTGCCGAAGGGCATGATCGGCGCACCGACCGACAATACATCCCGTTACGACTACGACCCGGCCAAGGCCAAGGCCTTGCTGGCGCAGGCCGGTTATCCGAATGGCCTCAAGAAGGTGCTGAACCCGTCGGGTGCCGCAACATTGCCGTTCACCGAAGCCCTGCAGGCAAGCGCCCGTGCTGCCGGCTTCGACCTTAACCTCGTGCCCGGCGAATACACACCAGCCTTCCGCGAGCGCAAATACGAAATCCTGCTCGGCAATTCCGGTGCCCGCCTGCCCGATCCGTTCGCGGTCGCCACCCAATATGCCTACAACCCGGACAATCGCGACGAGGCCCGTCTCGGCAGCTATTACCTGTGGCGCACCGCCATGCAGGTTCCAGAGCTGAACACCCTTGTCGATCAGTCGATGAAGGAACACGATACGACCAAGCGCACGGAAATATTCAAGAAGATCGATGCGATCTACAAGGGCATGAACCCGCCGCTGATCGTCTTCTTCCAGCGCACCGACCCCTATGTCATTCGCGCTAATGTCAAGGGTTATCAGGGACATACGACCTGGTCGACCCGTTGGCACGACGTGACGAAAACCAAGGAGTAGGATTGACGTGGCCAGCGTGGACATGACGACACGAGACAACTCGCCCGTACCGACCACGACTGGTCCCGCCACCAATGGCCCGGTCGATGACATGCCGGATGATGGCATCAAGCTTGCCGTCCGTCACTTCATCGGTCGCGTCGTCGCTGTGGTGACGACGCTGCTGGGGCTGCTCTTCCTGACCTTCTCGATGGGACGCCTGCTGCCGGCCGATCCGGTTCTGGCGATCACCGGACCCGAGGTCAGCAAGGAAGTCTACGACCGGATTTTCAAGCAACTCGGGCTCGACCAGCCCGTTTACATCCAGTTCCTGAGCTATGTGAAAAGAGTGCTGACCGGCGATCTCGGCGTCTCCGCGATCACCGGCCAGCCCATCGTCACCGATCTGCTGTCGATCTTTCCGGCGACGATCGAACTGACCCTGGTGGCGATGATCGTCGGCACTATCGTTGGCGTGCCACTCGGCATCACGGCTGCGGTTCATCGCGGCAAGCCGATCGACCATGTCGCCCGTATCGTCGGTCTTGCAGGCCATTCGATCCCGACCTTCTGGATGGGTTTGATGGCGCTCTTCATCTTCTATGCCAAGCTGCAATGGGTCGGCGCATCGGGGCGCGTCGATGTCTATTACGAAGGCATCGTCACGCCGGTGACCGGCTTCCTGCTGCTCGACTCCGCCATGGAAGCCAATTGGGACGTCTTCCAGAATGCGCTCGGCCACATCATCCTTCCCGGCTCGATCCTCGGTTATTATTCCGTCGCCTATATCAGCCGCATGTCGCGCAGCTTCATGCTGGAGCAGCTCGGCCAGGAATACATCATCACGGCGCGCGCCAAGGGGCTGGCCTCCCGCCAGGTGATCTGGCGCCATGCCTTCCGCAACATCCGCGTCCAGCTCCTGACCATCATAGCGCTGACGCTCGGCGGCCTGCTTGAGGGCGCGGTGCTGATCGAGACCGTCTTCGCCTGGCCGGGGCTTGGCCAGTATCTCACCCGCGGCCTGCAGATGAACGACATGAATGTCGTCATGGGCGCGGTTCTCACCATCGGGATCGTCTTCCTGATCATCAACATCACGTCGGATGTGCTCTACCGCATCCTCGACCCGAGAACACGGTGACAGATATGGCGATACCCGTTTCCCAATCTCGCCCCACGCCTCGGGGCATTCGCGGCTGGCTTCTCGCCCCTGAACCCAAGGGCACGCTGCATGCGTCTCTGCAGCAATTCTACCAGGGCTGGCTGAAATTCCGGGAACATCCGCTCGGCGTCGTCGGCCTGGTGGTTATCCTGATCCTGATCTTCACCGCCGCCGGCGCACCGCTTCTGACGCAATACGATCCGATCGCTCAGAACATGGCGATCCGCCTGTCGCCCCCCTCCTGGGACCACATTCTCGGAACCGACAATTTCGGTCGCGACGTCTTCGCCCGCATCATTTACGGCGCACGCACGACGCTCGACATCATCATCCTCGTGACGATCATCGTCGCACCGATCGGCCTCTTGATCGGCACCTGCTCCGGTTATTTCGGCGGCATTGTCGATGAGGTGCTGATGCGCATCACGGATATCTTCCTCTCCTTCCCCGGTCTCGTATTGGCGCTCGGCTTTGCGGCAGCTCTCGGTCCCGGCATCACCAATGCGATCATCGCGATCTCGCTGACTGCCTGGCCGCCGATCGCCCGCCTCGCCCGCGCCGAAACGCTGAGCCTCAGGCAAATGGACTATATCGCCGCGGTGCGGCTGCAAGGCGCATCCTCGGCCGCCGTGATCACGCGCCATATCCTGCCGATGTGCGTTCCCTCCGTCATCGTCCGCGTGACGCTCAACATGGCCGGCATCATCCTGACCGCCGCCGGCCTCGGCTTCCTCGGCCTTGGCGCCCAGCCGCCATGGCCGGAATGGGGCGCGATGGCCGCCACCGGCCGCGAGTTCATGCTCGACAGCCCCTGGGTTATCGCCGCACCCGGCATTGCAATCGCGGTCGTCAGCCTTGCCTTCAATCTCGTCGGCGATGCCCTGCGCGACGTACTCGACCCCAGAGGTGGCGAATGACCGAACCGCTCATCGATGTCAGAAATATGGAAATCTCCTTTGCCCACGGCTTCGTGAAAGCCGTGCGCGGCGTGAGCTTCCAACTCGGCCGCGAAAAGCTCGGCATCGTCGGCGAGTCCGGCTCCGGCAAATCGACCGTCGGCCGGGCCATCATGCGGCTCCTGCCGCCGACCGCAAACGTCACCGCCGACCGGATGACGTTCAAAGGCACCGATCTTCTCGCCGCCAGTGAAAAGCAGATGATGGATATCCGCGGCAAGCAGATCGGCCTCATCCTCCAGGACCCGAAATATTCGCTAAACCCGGTCATGCGCGTCGGTGAGCAGATCGCCGAGACCTATCGGCTGCATTATCCGAAAGCCGGCAGGAAAGCCGCTGAGAAGAAGGTGCTGGAAATGCTGGAAGCGGTAAAGATCCGCGATCCCCAACGCGTCTTCCGGCTCTATCCGCACGAAGTCTCCGGCGGCATGGGCCAGCGCATCATGATCGCCATGATGCTGATCGCCGAGCCGGAAGTGCTGATCGCCGACGAACCCACGTCGGCGCTCGACGTGACCGTGCGCCTCGATGTTCTGGCGCTGCTCGACGAACTGATCGCCCGGCGCAACCTCGGCCTGATCTTCATCAGCCACGATTTGAACCTGATCCGTAAATTCTGCGACCGGGTGCTGATCATGTATGCGGGACGCGTCGTTGAAGTGCTGAAGGCGTCCGAACTCGACAATGCCCAGCACCCCTATACCCAAGGGCTGCTCGCCTCGCTGCCGTCCATCGAAAACCCGCCGGCACGCCTGCCGACGCTGACGCGCGATCCGTCCTGGCTGACGCAACCCACGATCGGAGTGCCGTCATGATCGACGTCGAAAACCTCACCGTCCGGTTTGGCCCGCGCACGCCGCTCGTTGTGAAGGGCATCAGCTTCACCGTCGAACGCGGGAAATCCTTCGGCCTCGTCGGCGAATCCGGCTGCGGCAAATCCACCGTGCTCCGGGCGATTTCCGGCCTCAACCGCAATTACGGCGGACGGATTTCGCTGGATGGCAAGCCGCTGGAGCCGGAACGGAGCAAAGCCTTCTTCCGCGACGTCCAGATGGTCTTCCAGGACCCCTACGGCTCGCTGCATCCGCGCAAGACAGTTCGCTCGCAGTTGATCGAACCACTGCGCAATCAGAACCTGCCGATCAAGGAAAACGCTGTTTCCGACGTGCTGAAAGCAGTCGGTCTCGATCCCGGCCTCGGTTATCGGTTCCCGCATCAGCTTTCCGGCGGCCAGCGGCAGCGCGTCGCGATCGCCCGCGCATTGATCCTCGACCCACCTGTTCTGCTGCTCGACGAGCCGACATCGGCACTCGACGTTTCCGTGCAGGCGGAAATCCTCAACCTACTCGCCGACCTGCAGAAGGAACGCGGGTTGACCTACCTGCTGGTGAGCCACGACATGGCCGTCATCGCGCATCTCTGCAGCCGCGTCGCCATCATGAACGGCGGCGAGATCGTCGAGGAGACCGGCATCGAGCAGATCCGCTCGGGCCATGTCCAGCATCCCTATTCCCAACGGCTTCTTTCCGCCAGCCGCGCTTACGGCAAGCAGGAAATGCGCCCGGTCGAGGTCATGAACTCGGCCTGATTCCAACGAGCGCCCAGCGCCTGGACGCTGGGCAAGTCCGTTCCTCAATGCTTTTCCACTCACCCCTGAACCGGGAGCCTGAAGCCATGGCCAATTTTTCCGTGACACCCGAAATGCTTGCGAAATCGGTCCTCTCCGTGCCGCCCCTGGCACGCAAGGCCGACTACACGCTCGACCGCGAAGGCAACCGCCAGATTCTGGCGCATCTGGCGCAAGGCGGCGTGACGACAGCGCTTTATGGCGGCAACGCCAACCTCTACAATATCTCCGTCCGCGAATTCGCGGAGATGGTCGACATGCTGAAGGAGATCGCCCCCTCCGGCACCTGGCTTATCCCTTCGGTCGGTCCGGACTACGGCAAGTCGCTGGACCAGATCGCAATTCTCAAGGACCACGACCTGCCGACAGCGATGGTCCTGCCCCTGAATTTCCCGGTGACTTCGGCCGGCGTCGCAACCGGCCTTCGCCGTATCGCCGACGCCTACGGGCGGCCGATCGTCGCCTATGTTAAATCGCTCGACTACATTTCGGCGGCCGATCTCGCGGCCGTCGTTGCGGATGGGGCGATCTGCACGATCAAATACGCAGTCGTCCGGCAGAACCCGAAGGAAGATACCTACCTCTCCGAACTCGTCCAGAAGGTCGATCGCAAGATCATCATCTCCGGCATCGGCGAGCGGCCGGCGATCAGCCACCTGATGGATTTCGGTCTGCAGGGCTTCACGTCCGGCTCCGTCTGCGTCGCACCCGCCATGTCCACCGGTATCCTGAAAGCACTGAAGGCCGGCAACGTCGCCGAGGCGGAACGGCTGCGGGCCTGTTTCATGGGGCTGGAAGACCTGCGCGACGGCGTATCGCCGCTCCGCGTCCTGCATGAAGCGGTCGCGACAGCCGGCATTGCGGATACCGGCCCGATGCTGCCGTTTCTGAAGAATATCACCGATGCCAAGGTGCTCTCCGCCATAACGGAAGCTTCGCAGAAACTGCTGGCGGCGGACCGGGCATATCAATCCGGTCAGGTCGAGAAGCAGGTTGAGCGGGCCTAGATGTTTGATCCCGGATTTTGATGGTGCAATTCTCTCGCAGGAATGGAGGGACGCACTTTGGGCCAACTTCTACACCGGAGCGCAAGACGTAAGGAGACAGGTGCTTGGTCCTGGAGCTCGCCACGATGCCCGGGATTTCGCATCCACAGGGAAGGGTCGTCAGCCCATCTTCTTCAAGCATGGAGTGGCCCGTTAGAGAAGACCTTATTGTGGCAAAGCGGACCGGGACGGCGGTGCGCCGCCCAGCCGCGCCCAGCGATGTAGTGGTCATGCGAGCGCGGCACGCCATAGCTCCACCCAATGGATCATGGTGGACCTGAATCAGACGCGACAGATCGCTGAGGCAAATCACTTGTCTTGCCAATTGCTGTACGAGCAGAGACGCTACAGCGAAGCGCTCCAGCTTGCTTTGCGCAAGTCGAAGGAACTGATATCCATGCGTGACTTGAGGCCTCTAGGAACTCTCATGCGCATCTTCCTCGCCGCCGTACTCACAATTTCCATTTCAACATTCGCGTCATCCGCCGAGATCAAACGAGCGCCGGGGCCGGACGGCGCCGATCTGATTTCAATCCGAGGTATCCTATCCGAAGGCGATGACCTGACCTTCCGAAAGGTAGCCGCAGCCTCAGAGAAAGCGATCGTCGTCCTCGACAGCCAAGGCGGCGCCGTGTTGGCAGGACTGGAGATCGGCCGTGCCATCCGCCTAAGAGGATTCGCCACCGCTGTTGCGCCGGAAACGCTCTGTGCATCCGCATGCGCTCTAACTTGGCTCGCAGGCTCTCCTCGTTTCATTGATAGCTCTTCCAGGCTTGGATTCCATGCAGCATATCGGGTTGTTGCAGGTAAGGCAGCCGAGAGTGGCGTTGGCAATGCACTTGTCGGAGCTTACCTTAGTCAGATCGGAATGACAGAATCGGCGATCATTTACGTAACATCCGCTCCGCCTGAGGGGATAGACTGGCTGACACCCGAGAAAGCGGAAAAAGTTGGCATCTCATATGAACTGATGCGGGGCCAAGCCCAGCCGAACGTCACCTTGACGGCGACAACCGAGCCTTATGACCCGATGTCGGCGGTAACGAGGTTTTATAGCGCACTTTCCAGCGCGGATGGTGAAGCGGCTGCGGCTTTGGTCATCCCGGAGAAGCGGGGTCAAGGTCCTTTCAACGAAACGAGCATTCACACCTTTTATTCCGCTATGTCCACGCGCCTGACCCTTAGATCCACCGACAGGTTGTCGGAAAATGTCGTCAGAGTAAGCTACCATTACATGACGAGCACTGGGCGGGCTTGCTGGGGTCGCGCCGATGTACAAACCATTCACGTATACGACAGGACCCTCATCTCGCGTATTAAGGCGCTCGATGGATGCTGATGTATCGAGAACCGCCGATTCCACTAAGGATGGCAGCAGCTCCCGGCTTACTCACGACATTGTAAGCCGGACCAGTATCTAGTCATCAAGCCCTTCAGTTCCAGCAAAGGTCCCGTGCCGCCAAAAGCCTTCGCAGCGTAAGAGGTTTTCAACAACATTAGTCCTCGGGTAGTCCGCGTAAGAAACGTTCGTAGACTATCGCGAACAACAGACCTTTCGAACGAAAGCGTTCCCGTATGTCGCCATGGAATCGTCGGGAACTGCCTTATTCTGCTTAAGGTCATCCGTCAGCCGGGCTGCGAACTGGCCATCTGTAAACGTGCGGTCGAGCGTTATGGCAAACCATCCGTTGGTCGCGAGATAGGCGGAAAGAGGCAGCGTAGAGTTTCGGATGTAGTCCCTCGTTTCCGAAAGGTTGTCAAAACTCTTCACCTGCACGAACGCGGTGCCGAACGGAGCGGCTTCGAACTGTGAGACCCAGACCCATGAGTGGTGTAGATAGCCGACCTTTCCGACCACTGATACCTTAAACCACTTCTCGGTGTCTGCGAGGATTGTGACGGCAGCGCCATTCGCAACCCGGGTGATGGTCTTCGAACTCCCCGCCGGGCCGGCTTTGAGAGTCACCGATCCTTTCGGATGCTGCACGCGACCACTCTGCGCGGGCGGGATAAGTAGCGACGGTTCCGGCGGTGCCTCCATGGGCTGTGTCAGGCTCGTGACGGTAGGATTGCCCGTAGGAGCATAGGCCTGAGGTGCTGGCGGCAATGTTGGCGACGGTGCCGGTGAGGGCATTAGGCTTTGCTGCGGCTGGGCAGTTTCGGCAGTGGGGAAATTCATGGCCACCCGAAGCTTGAGCATCTCACTGCCCGATAGATACCTAATGTCATTGCTATCGTATTGCAGCGCGAGCGTTAAAAGCGCTGGGTCAACGCCCATCTCCATGATGTAGGTCATCACCTCGGCGGTAAGCTGTTGCACGGTCGAGACAGCTTCCTCGACTGTCAGGCCGCTGGTATCCGCGAAGGAGGACTTGTGGACGCCTATCGAACCGGGCTGAGCATAACGTTCAATGCCGCCGAGAAATGCAAGAGAACAAGCAGAGGCGCACTCGTCTCCGCGAAGCTGCACGGTGGTCATCTTGAGCAGCCGGATTGCTCTACCGAGCTCCATGGCTTTCTTTACGTTCCCGCCTGTCGAATTGAAAAAGATAACCGTAGCACCCGATGCCCGGACGGCATTGACGAAGTCTTGAATGTTATCCGTGAACTCGAACGCTCCACGCACGACGAGGTACTGGGTCCCCTTGTCGGTCTGCTGCGAGGTATAGGAAAGCCGAGCTTCCGCTCTGCCGCAAAGCCCAAGCATCCCCAGTAGCAGAAAAATACATGCACCCCGATAACCTAAACGCATTGCGACAGCCCCCACAGCTGCTTCAACTATTGCGCGGTTTCATACCTCCTTCAAGCTTCGTTTTAACAGATCGTTAATGTTTCCAGATGGATGTTATTCCGGCTCGGCTAGCGGGCGCTGTAATTTCGGATCGAGCGCGTGCCGTGGGAATTGTGCCAGGGCATCTAACCTGGTTTTGAGGGTGACGTTGCCACAAGAGCGCCTTGCTCCAGATACGGGATGGCCTCAGCCAACCTCACTTTCGCAACGGTGGGTCAGACGTTCGCAGAGAGAAACGAATGCTTTGGGTGCTTTGGGTAACGGCGAATTCCACAACCTCCTCGCCCAGCGGAATGACCAGCTTTCGGCCGACGAGGACGTCTCGGATATCTGACGGATATCCGCTTTACGAAATGCGGATTCGATGAGCCTTTCGTAACCATCGGGCGAACAAGCCTCAAGCGCATTGTTGCAGGCCTTTGTTACAAGGCAGCCAATGCGCAATTGTTTGGAAAGGCGTTAAGTATTTGATCTTGGTAGGGATCAAATCGGAATGGTGCCCAGAAGAGGACTCGAACCTCCACACCCTTTCGGGTACCAGCACCTGAAGCTGGCGCGTCTACCAATTCCGCCATCTGGGCGACGGAGAGCCATGTACGGGTGTGACCTTCCCCTGTCAACTGGCTTTTTGAAGTTTCCGCGCCCGTCGCCAAAAAACCTTCACGGATCTGTCACGGGCGGTCTCAGCTGCCGCCGTCCTCGGTCGCCTTGCGGTCCACGTGGCCGAGGTCGCGGTCCGGGTCGATCATGTCGCGCACCCGCTGCTTCAACTCCTTGGGGCCAGGGAAGCCTCCGTCGCGCTTGCGCTCCCAGATGAGCGTCCCGTTCACCTGGATCTCGAAATTGCCGCCGGTGCCAGGGATCAGCGCCACCTCGCCGAGCGCATCGCCAAAGGTCTGCAAAAGCTCCTGCGCCATCCAGCCGGCCCGCAGCAGCCAGTTGCACTGGGTGCAGTAGAGAATCGTAATGCGCGGTTTTTCCATGATGTTTCGCCTTCTACCCAAGTCAATTCGGTCTCACGATATTGTCAACCGGAACGGTCAAGTTTTTGAACGCGCATATCTCGACAGAAAGGTCGCGAACGTCAATTTGGATCTCCTGCGACGACGGTCGCGTCGTTTTCAAAGAAAGAGGTCCCATGGCTCTTCAATCCACCACCCGCTCCCGGCTGATCATTCCGGCGCTCGCTCCTGTCTATACCTCCGGCCATGAGATCGTCGAGACGATCCTGCGCGTCGCAGCCGGCGCGCTGCTGGTCACCCACGGTTTCGGCAAGATCACCAACCCGTTCGGCGCGGTCGGCATGGTCGAAAGCCTCGGTTTTTATCCGGGCGTCTTCTGGTCGCCGCTGCTCTCTGCCACGGAATTCTTCGGCGGCATTCTCGTCACCATCGGCCTCTTCACCCGGCCCGCCTCCTTCGCGGCGATGATCGTGCTTCTGGTCACCGTCTATTTCCACGGCATCGCCCAGAACCAGGGTCTCGCCGGCGCCGAAAAGTCTATCCTCTGGGCAGCGATCTTCCTGTTCTTCGCTCTGCGCGGCGGCAATAGCCACTCGGTCGACGCCCGCCTCGGCCGGACGCTCTGAACTTCAGGAAAGGCTGGGCCGCTCCCGGGCTCAGCCTTTTCGCTCGAGTGCCAGCCGCACCACGGTGGCGAGATCGGCGTCGCCATATCCGAGTGCCGCGGCATTCTCGAAACTGGCGCGCGCCGCCTCGATGGCCGGTGTCGCGACACCAAGACCGCGGGCAAGATCAAGAACCACGCCCATATCCTTGAGCACGCCGGAGACTGGAAACCCGACCGCCTCGGTCTCGCCGAGGATGACCGGAAGCCGCGACCGCATGGCCGGGCTTGCAGCCGGACTGCCGGACAGGATCTCGATCATCTTGCCGCGCCCGAGCCCAGCCTTGCCGCCGAGCTCGACGGCTTCCTTCATGATCTGCCACAGCCCCATCAGCATCATGTTGTTGACGAGTTTTGCCGATGCCCCGTCGCCCAACCCGCCGACGTGATGGATACGGTTCGAAAGCATCTCGGCCAACGGCAGGAAACGCTGAAAGTCCTTTTCCGCCCCTCCGATATAAAGACCGGCCGTGCCTGCCAGGAGCATTTCCGGCCCGCCGGAAATTGGTGCGTCGAGAAGTGCCGCACCCGCCTTGCCCATCGCATCTTGATGGGAGCGCAGCGTCTCGGGGCTGACGGTGCTGGTATCGACGACCAGCTTGCCGGCCGGCGCGGCGGCGGCGAGTTCATCAAGCACGGCATGCACGGCGGCATCGTCGAGCAGGGCAAGGATGACGATATCCGAAGCGTCGAAAAGCGAAGCCAGGCCAGCTGAGGCGGCAATCCCGAGTGCCGAAGCCTTTTCTCCGGAAAGCCCGCTGCGTGTCCAGCCCGTCACCGAAAAGCCCTGCTTCTGAAGGCGCTCGGCCATGGCACTGCCCATCCGGCCGAGGCCGACGATACCAACCCGTTCTTTCGTCATGCGTTGATCCTGCTCATGTCGTTGCTGCCGGAGTTAAAGCAGAACATGCCGGTCTCGTCTTCTTCATTTTGCATTGCGGGAGGGTTGAGGAATATTTCATATTCGACATGCGTAATCTGAGGGAGCCCGGACGGAAGATGAGCGAAATATTCAAGGGCGGCTGCTTCTGCGGCAACGTGCGTTATCGCATGTATGGGCGACCGATGTTCATCCATTGCTGCCATTGCACCGACTGTCAGCAGCAGACGGGCGGCGCCTTTGCGATCAATGCCCTGATCGAGGCCGATCGGGTGGAGGTGACGAGTACGGAGCCGGTCGCGATCGCCATGAAGACCGATAGCGGTCTGCCCCACGATATCTACCGCTGCCCAGAGTGCCAGACAGCGGTCTGGAGCGATTACGGCCGGCGCAAATGGATGCTGTTCATCCGGGTCCAGACGCTCGAAAGGCGTGGCGAATTCTCACCGGACGTGCATATCTTCACGCGCTCGAAAGTCGCCTGGGTGGGCCTGCCGGAAGGCGCCAATGTCTTCGAGAACTATTACAGCTCCAAGGCGATGTGGCCGGCGGAAAGCGTCGCGCGGCGTGAGACGGCCCGGATCAAGGCCGGCGCGGAACGGTGAAGCACGAGAAGCCAGCGGGGAAGACGGTATGGCGAGCGAGCGCGAAAAGATGGCGGCCGGCGAGTGGTATTGCTGTTTGGACCCGGAACTCGACGGGTTGAGGAACAAGGCGCGTATTGCCGTCCATGCGCACAACACCATGCCGCCCACTGAACGCGGCGCGATGGCGCCTGCCCTGCGGGCGCTGTTCGGCGCAGCCCCGGACGCTTTTCTGGAAGCCCCCTTCCACTGCGCCTACGGCTTCAACGTCTTTCTTGGGCAAGGCGTCTATCTGAATGCCGGCTGCACGATCCTCGATAGCGCACCGGTCAGGATCGGTGCCCGCTCGATGCTGGGACCTGGCGTGCAGATCTATTGCGCCGATCACCACCGCGACCCCACCCTGCGCGCCGAGGGCCACGAGATTGCCCGTCCGATCGACATCGGCGCCGACGTCTGGATCGGCGGCGGCGCGATCATCCTCGGCGGCATCACGATCGGCGACGGGGCTATCGTCGGCGCCGGCTCGGTGGTGACGCGGGACGTGCCGGCGGGCGCCACGGTTGCGGGAAATCCAGCCCGGTTGATCACGCCGCGCGTCTGATTTCAGAACATCGCCGCGCGTAAAGATTGGATTCAGCATTTTTTGGTAATTTTCCGTTAGCAATTCCTGTCAGGGGTTCTCGACGGCAAGGGGCGGCCGTCTTCGTTGTTTTGCGTACGGGTTATCAAATGCGTTTATCGGCTGTGCCAGCACTCCTCGTCACCTGCTTCGCCTTGGCGGGCTGCGCCTCGACGTCCGGCCCGGAAGAGCTGATGGCCGGCGTCGCGACGCAGGAGAAGACGGGCTCCGTCGACCTGCCTGCCGCCCCCGTTCCATCGGTCGGCGTCGGCAAGACCTCCCGGATCGGCGCACAGCAAACACCCCAGCGGCAGGCGCCGCCACAGCAGGACATCGCCTGGACCGGTCCGATGCC
>NZ_JALBGW010000099.1:0-17405 GCF_023006485.1 Neorhizobium sp. BETTINA12A | reverse complement strand
CGCCCCTGCGCGACCGCCGAGACGGTCAGGTCCTCGCCGGTGCCGATGCAGTCGCCGCCGGCCCAGACGCCCTCGAGCGAAGTGCGGCCTTCCGGATCGACGACGATCTTGCCCTTCTCGAACTGCAGCGCGCCGAGGCCCGAGGCGGAAAAGGTCTGGCCGATCGCCTTAAAAATCTGGTCGGCGGCGATGACGCCGGTCTCACCGGTGCCGATCAGCTTGCCATCACGCATCGCGGTATATTCCACCTCGATGCCGGCGACCTTGCCGTCCTTGCCGATGATCGATTTCGGCGCCAGCCAATGGCGGATGATGACACCGTTGGCGGTCGCCAGATCCTGCTCATAGGGCGAGGCGTTCATGTTGTCCTTGCCGCGGCGATAACAGATCGTCACCTCTTCGGCGCCGAGCAGCTTCGACTGGATGGCGGCATCGATGGCGGTCATGCCGCCGCCGAGGACGACGACGCGCCGGCCGATCGGCAGCACGCTCTTGTCCTTCGCCTGGCGAAGGGCGGCGATGAAATCGACCGCGTCCTCGACGCCCGCGAGCGCCTCGCCCTCGATGCCGAGGCCGTTGACGCCGGCAAGGCCCATGCCGAGGAAGACCGCGTCATATTTGGCGGAGAGGTCGGACAGCGAGAAATCCCGGCCGAGCGCCTGGCCGTTGACGATCTCGATGCCGCCGATCGCGGTGACGTAATCGACTTCGCGGGCGGCGAAATCATCGACAGCCTTATAGGTGGCGATGCCGTATTCGTTGAGGCCGCCGGCCTTTTCGCGGGCTTCGAGGATCACCACCGAATGGCCGTGCATGGCGAGCCGGTGTGCGGCTGCAAGGCCGGCGGGACCGGCGCCGACCACGGCGACCGTCTTTCCGGTCGAAGCCTTGCGGCTATAGAACTGCCGGCCCTGTTCCATGGCGATGTCGGTGGAATAACGCTGCAGCTTGCCGATCTCGACCGGCTTGTCCTCAGCCGTGTTGCGCACGCAGGCCTGTTCGCAGAGCGTTTCGGTGGGACAGACCCGGGCGCACATGCCGCCCAGAATATTCTGGTCGAAGATGGTCTTTGCCGAACCGATCGGATTGCCCGTCTGTATCTGCCTTATGAACAGCGGGATATCGATGGAGGTGGGACAGGCCGTCATGCACGGCGCGTCGTAGCAGAAATAACAGCGATCGGATTCGACCAGCGCCTCGTGCCTGTCGAGACGCGGGTGGAGATCGGCGAAATTCGCCTCATAGTCGGCAGTGGCGAGGCGGCCAGCCTCGATTCCGGCCTTCGGACCGTTTCCCAGTCGTTCCATCCTAAGTTCCCTCTTTTATGGATTCATGGACAACTATTGGGCAAAAGGTACCACAGCGTAAAAATTTATCAAACGGTAAATTTTTGAAATGGCGGGCCCATATCAGGGCGCCCGATATATCATGATAAAAAGAGTCCACTTTAATCTTTACTCTGAAGATCAACTTTAATATGGTGCCGGCCATCGAGGAACTGCGGTTCAGCAGAATCGGCGGCGAGGGGCATATGGCCAAGAAGCAGAAGCATAAGAGCAGCAATTCCGGCGCGGCACCGAAAGGCGCGGAAACGCGGGGACCGGCTGTCACCGACGTCCGCAGCTTTCTCTATGTCGGCGGCCGTGATTGTCAGGTGGCGCACCTGCGGGAGATCGCCAGCAACTTCGGCGCGGAACTGATCCACCACGACGGCGGTTTGCGTGAGGCGGTTTCCCGCATCGATACCGTGCTGCCCTCGGTCGACTGCGTCTTCTGCCCCATCGACTGTATCAGCCACGATGCGTGTCTGAGGGTGAAGACCGGCTGCAAGAAGTTCGGTGTCGCCTTCGTGCCGCTTCGCAACGGCTCCAAATCCAGTCTGGAGCGGGCGCTCCAGACCATGAAGGAACGCAATGATGAACGAAGAACCTCGTGACGCCAGCCTTTTCATCGGCCTGCACAAGCTTGCCGAACAGAACGGCGACGGGCTGGTGCCGGAACTTTACGCGCTGCTGACGAGGCGAGCCGAGGCGGCTGCGGACATGACCAATGTGGTGGTGCTGCCGAAGACGATTCGGGGGGCGGAGACGGAAGTTTCTCCGGCTGAAAGCGCTCGAGTGCTGGCGTTTAAGCGGTAGGCTCAATTGGTGCTCCCTCTTCTCCCCAGCGGGGAGAAGGTGGCCCGAAGGGTCGGATGAGGGGGCGCAGCTATATGATACGCCGAACGCGTGGCCCCCTCATCGCCTCGCTATGCTCGGCACTTCTCCCCGCTGGGGAGAAGAGGGAGTACGCGGGTAGCGCGCCTCCTTTTTCTCCCCTAGTTGGGAGCCGGCGAGTCGGCACAAGGGCGTGCTAAACCTCTCGCACCCTGAAAAACGCCCCGGACGCCACGATCAGCCAGCCCAACATCATCCCCGATCCGCCCACTGGCGCGGCCATCGGAAACAGCCGGTCGCCGAGGTAGTGGCGCGAGACGAGGTCGCCCGCAAAGATGATCGTGCCGAGACCCAGCACCAGTGCGGCAAGCGTTGCCGTGCGAAAATGCCGGTGGCCGAGATAGAGCGCGAGCAGAACCGGCGCATGTGCCAGGCACATGGTCGAGGCGGAGCCGAGGAAAGCCGTGTCGCCGCCGTGGCTTGCCGCTGCCGCCAAAGCTACGCCGGCCGCGCCCATAAGGCCGCTCACAAACAGAATCAACGGCCTGACATTGTCGAGTCTTTGCAACGGCCTATTCCTTGTTCTGCATATGGAAGGCAAGCCGCTCGATCGGAGGCCAGATGATCTCGCGCAGTTTCGGATTTTCGATCGTCTCGTCCATGGCGCGGCGGAAACAAAGCATCCATTCGTCTCGTTCGAGAGGCCCGATCGCTGCGCCGAAATGGCGCGAGCGCAGCCGCGGGTGGCCGTGTTTTTCCACATAGACCGGCGGGCCGCCGAGATAACCGGTCAGATAATCGTAAAGTTTCGCTTCGCTGCCTTCGAGGCTCGGCGGATGAACGGCGCGGCAATGGGTCGCTTCCGGAAGCGTGTCCATCAGCTCGTAGAAACGCTTCACCAGCGCCCGCACCGTCGCGTCGCCGCCGATCGCCTCGTAAAGTGTGATGGTTTCGTCCGCCATGCCCGTCCGGCCCGCTCGCTCTGATCGTCTCAAGCGGTGTTAGCGATCCATACCGCAGCGGGCAAGCGCCAAGGCGTCGCAGAACAGGGTGTCTCGGGATCCAGCGGGTGCGCTGCGGCGCGATCAGCCTGAAAATGCAGCCGGTCACTCCGATCCGGTATCCACCTCTTTCGAATTGGGCTCAGCCAGCGAGCCGGTACCGGGCGTCTTCTCCCTGTCGATCAGGTGTTCCTTGTCATGCGGCCCGGCCGGCGGATGTTTGGCTGTCTTCGCCGGTCTTTCTCTATGTTCGATAATTTCCTGTGCAGTGCGCTCTTCTGCCATTTTTGATCCTCCGACGTTGGGGTTTCAAAAGCCAACGTTAGGGGAGGAGAGGAGTTCCAGGGGAGAGGGCTGTCGACTGCCTGCCGATCGATGCGACGCGATCTGTTTTTGAAGG
This sequence comes from Neorhizobium sp. BETTINA12A, assembly GCF_023006485.1. Classification (NCBI taxonomy): domain Bacteria; kingdom Pseudomonadati; phylum Pseudomonadota; class Alphaproteobacteria; order Hyphomicrobiales; family Rhizobiaceae; genus Neorhizobium; species Neorhizobium sp. BETTINA12A. The sequence goes on along the minus strand of NZ_JALBGW010000099.1, from coordinate 13,848 downwards.
AGATAAGGCGGAACCGGGAGAGAGCCCGGTTCCGCCTCTGCGCCACCCTTGATCAGCGGCGGGCTTCAAAGGGCAGGCGCAATTCCGCCTGGCAGTCACACCACCTTCATGGCGCCGGGGCCGGGCGTGGCGCCGGGCGGCACCTTGCCGAGGATGATCATCCCGAGCACCTCGTCCTTGGTGACGTCCCCGGTGCGGGCATGGCCGACCACCTTGCCGTTCTTCATCACGAAGACGCGGTCGGCGAGGTCGAAGACATCGTGGATGTCGTGGCTGATCAGGAAGATGCCGATGCCTTCCCGCTTCAGCTGCTTGATGAGGTCGCCCACCTGCGCCGTCTCCTGGGGTCCGAGCGCTGCCGTCGGCTCATCCATGATCAGGATGCGGGCGTCGAACAGGATCGCGCGGGCGATCGCCACCGATTGCCGCTGGCCGCCGGAAAGCGCCTTCACAGGCTCCTTGAACCGCTTGAAATTGGGGTTGAGGCGGCCCATCACCTCACGGGCGCTGGCCTCCATGGCGACATCGTCGAGCGTGCCCCATTTTGTCTGCAGCTCGCGGCCGAGATAGAGGTTGGCGGCGGCATCGACATTGTCGGCGACGGCGAGCGTCTGGTAGATCGTCTCGATGCCGTATTTCTTGGCGTCGCGCGGGTTGCGGATGTCAACGGTCTCGCCGTTGATCATGATGTCGCCGTTGTCGCGCTTGTAGGCGCCCGACAGGATCTTGATCAGCGTCGACTTGCCGGCGCCGTTATGGCCGAGCAGGGCCACGACCTCGCCGGGGAAAAGATCGACCGAGGCATTCTCGACTGCATGGATCCCGCCGAAGGAGATGGAAATGTTCTTCATTTCCACGAGCGGAGTGGTTTGTTCCGTCACGATGAAAACTCCTGTTATTTGGCGCGAGAGCGATAGACGGTGTCGAGCCAGACGGCTGTGACGAGCACCATGCCGACGACGATGCGCTGGAACGGCGAGTCGATGCCGAGCAGCACCATGCCGGACTGAAGCGACTGCATGACGAGCGCGCCGAGCATGGCGCCGGCGATCGAGCCCATGCCACCGGCAAGCGAGGTGCCGCCGATCACGGCTGCGGCGATCGTGTAGAGTTCGTCGAGTTCCCCTTGCGCATTGGTTGCGGCGTTGAGGCGGGCGGTGGAGATCGCCGCGGCGATGGCGCAGAGCACGCCCATCAGCGCGAAGATCTTGACTGTCACCCAGCGGGTCTTGATGCCCGCAAGTTCCGCGGCTTCGGGATTGCCGCCGATCGCGAAGACATAGCGGCCGAAGCGCAGGCGGGTGGCGATGAAGGTCATGACGATGCCGACCGCGATCGCCATCAGCACCGGGATGGCGATGCCTTGGGAGATCAGCAGGCCACCTTCTGGCCAGGCAATGTTGTTTGCCTCTGCGTAACGGCGGGCGATGGCGATCGGCCAGTAATAATCATTGGCGATCGAGACCGCGCCGAGCACGACGATGCAGCCGAGCGCGACCAGCACGTATTCGGCCCAGATCGGCCGGCGCGGGAAGGAGAAGCGCTTGCGTTGGCGGCGGGCGTTGATGATCGCCGCGATGATGGCGAGACAGGCGATGATGCCGACGATCCAGCTCCAGGTGGCGCCGATCGAGCCTTCCGTGCCGCCGCCCATCAGGCGGAAGTTGACGTCCATCGGCGCAACGGTCTGGCCGCTTGTCACGAACCAGGTGGCGCCACGCCAGATGAGCAGGCCGCCGAGCGTGACGATGAACGAGGGCACGCCGAGAAAGGCGATGATAGAGCCCTGCAGCGTACCGATCAGCGCTCCGATGGCGATGCCGCCAGCCAGGGTGATGATCCAGATCGCCGGGTGGTTGAAGCCGAACAGTTCCGGCAGGAGCCGGGCCTGCAGCACACCCATGACCATGCCGGTGAAACCGAGGATCGAGCCGACCGAAAGGTCGATGTTGCGGGTGACGATGACAAGCACCATGCCGGTCGCCATGACGGCGACCGAGGCGGTCTGTACCGAGAGGTTCCAGAGGTTGCGCGGCGTCAGGAAAAGGCCGCCCGTCAGGATATGGAATCCGACCCAGATGATCAGCAGCGCGCCAATCATGCCGAGCATGCGTGTGTCGATCTCGGTCGCGCGGAAGAAGCGGGCAACGAAACTGCCTTCCGCCTGTCCTGCCGCTCCCGATGTCTTGGAATTCGTTGTGGACTGTATCGTCTCGGCCATTTTTTGCCGTTCCCCACTTTTGCGAGGCGCTGCGGTTCGAAAAAATCGAGCCGGACCGCGCCTGCGCGACGTTCAGCCGCCGGGTAATCCTTCGTGCGGCCGCGCCATCTTACGCCGAAAACCGACGCCGCGGCAGAAGTGCTGCGGCGTCGGTGAGTTTATCGTCTGCGGACAGCCATGCGTTACTTGCAGGCAGCCACTGCGCCGGCCTTGACGCCCTGGCAGGCTTCAGCCTTGCTGATCCAGCCTGCTTCGATGACGACGTTGAGGTTGTCCTTGGTGATTGCCTGCGGCTTCAGGAAGACCGACTGCATCTTCACCTTCTTCGGACCGCCTTCGAAGGTCTGGACGCCCTTGATCTCGGTCAGCTTCTTGCCGCCGGCAAGTGCCAGAGCGATTTCAGCGGCGTTCTTGCCGAGTTCTCGGCTGTCCTTCCAGACGGATACCGTCTGGGTGCCGAGAGCCACGCGGTTCAGGGCTGCCTTGTCGGCGTCCTGGCCGGAGACCGGAACCGAACCTGCCAACCCCTGAGCGTCGAGCGCTGCGATCGCACCGCCGGCAGTGCCGTCGTTGGATGCGACGACCGCGTCGACCTTGTTGTTGTTCTTGGTCAGGAACTGTTCCATGTTCTTCTGGGCGTTTTCGGGCTTCCAGCCGTCGGTATAGGCTTCGCCGACATTCTTGATCTTGCCGCCGTCGACTGCAGCCTTCAGCACTTCCATCTGGCCGGCAAACAGGAAGTCGGCGTTCGGATCGGAAGAAGAGCCCTTGATGAAGACGTAGTTGCCTTCAGGCTTTGCCTTGAAGACGCCCTGCGCCTGCAGGCGGCCGACTTCCTTGTTGTCGAAGGTGATGTAGAACGCGGCCGGATTTTCGATCAGGCGGTCGTAACCGACGACCGGAATGCCCTCGGCTGCAGCCTTTTCAACGGCAGGGCCGATGGCGCTCGAATCCTGCGCCAGAACGATCAGGGCATTGGCACCCTGGGAGATCAGCGATTCGACGTCGGTAAGCTGCTTTGCGGCAGACGACTGGGCGTCGGCCGAGATGTATTTTGCGCCGGCGGCTTCAAGAGCCTTCTTGATCGCGGCTTCGTCGGTCTTCCAGCGTTCTTCCTGGAAGTTCGACCAGGAAACGCCGACGACGAGATTGGCCGCCATGGTGGCGGAATGCATGGAAACGAGGATGGCCGCGCCGGCCATCAGCTTTACGAATGATCTCATAATGTCCTCCCGAGTGACGGCGGATGGGCGCTAGCCTCCGTGCTCTCCCCCCGCCAGATAATCTGCCGGAGAAAGCGTCCAAGCTTTTTTCTCGACAGTCGAGAAATTAGATGTCAGAGATTCCGTGGGCTGTCAATCGGCACTTGTGGAGGGCGAGGCACTGCCGTATCGACAGATGGAGTGAGGGAGGCGGCAGGCGGAATGCTGGCGAAATCGAGCACGGAACTGGTCCGGCAGCAGAACAGCGCGCTCGTGCTGTCTGCGCTGCGTCGCCACGGCCGGCTCGCGCACACGGAAATCTCGGATGCCACCGGGCTGGCGTCGGCGACGATCTCCTCGATCACCGCCGATCTGGAACGCGCCCGCATCATCGAAAAGAGCGAGCAGCAGGCGACTGTCGGCCGTGGGCGGCCGCGCGTGCTGTTCAGCCAGCGGCGCAATTGCGGCTATCTCATCACCGTCATCATCTCGTCGGACATGATCCAGTATTCGCTGGTCGATTATGCCGGAACGTTGCTCGACCGGTTCAGCGAACCGCGCGGGGAGGGCGGCACGGCGGCCTTTCTCGCGGCCATCTCGGCGGGGCTCGAACGGGCCGTCGAACGCTCCCGCATCGATCGCGGCAGCGTTCTGCTCGTTTCGGTCAGCAGCAAGGGACTGGCGCATCCGAGCGATCCGGTGCTTGTCTGGTCGCCCGTCTTCGGTTCCCAGCCCGTCGATTTTGCTGCGGCGCTCAAAGACGGTTGGCAGGCCAAGGTCATTCTCAACAACGAGACGCTGCTGGTGGCGAGCGCACTGCTCGAACGCCAGGTGAAGACGCAAGGCGGCGGTGAGCCGGTTCTCGCGGCGCTCTCGCTCGGGCACAGTATCGGGCTCGGGATCGCACGCCGTGTGGCCGGCGGGGTTCCAGAAATCTCAGCGCCCAATTTCGGGCACATGCTGCATATGCCGAACGGCGGGCTTTGTCGCTGCGGCGCGCGCGGCTGCGTCGAGGCCTATGCCGGTTTCTACGCCATCCTGCGCGCCGCCTTCGAGGTGCCGGTGGATACGATCCCCGCGAAATTCGTGCCCGTCAGCGAAATCGACAAGATCGCCGTCCGCGCCCGGCAAGGCAATCGCATGGCGCAGCTCGCCTTCCGCCACGCGGGCGCTGCGCTGGGCTTCGGTCTCTCGCGGCTGCTCAGCCTGCATGGCCATATGCCGGTCTTCATCACCGGTCCGGGCACCCGCTACCAGGATCTGCTGCAGGCGGGCATAGAGGAGGGACTGGCGCAGACGCATGTGGTGCGGCTCGGCGGCATGCCGGGCCTGACCATCGTGCCGGACGAACCCTCGCTGGTGTTCGAGGGGCATCTCAATCTTGCATTTTCGATCGTCGACCAGGATATCATCGGTTCGCGCCAGAGCATGCAGGCCGCCGGGGAATGACCGATTGCGAGTGACTGGTGGCAAAACGACTGGCCGGGAGTGAAGACCATGATCGATCCGAACCATCCCTTTTACGAGCCGCTTTGGCGCCGGGTATTGATCCCGGCGGTCTGTGCCGCCTGGGCGATTTTCGAACTGGTCGCCGGAGAACCCTTCTGGGCGATCATCGTCGGCGCCATGGGTGTTTACGCCGGCTACAAGCTGTTCATCGAAAAGAAAAAGCCGCCGGTCGAGAAGCCCGCCGACGACCCGCAGGACTAAGCTTTTTTCCTAGCGCCAGAAGAGCCCCTTGATCGCCGTGTCGATCAGGAAGTTGGCGGTCTTCATGCGGGTATTGGCGTTTTCCCGGAATTCCGGGGCGACGCCATCCGGATGGTTGGCCTTGGCGAAATGCCGCCGTTTCTCGGCAAGCGTCGCCTCGGTATCGGCAGCCGTGATGGCAAGCTCCGCAGCGATCTCCTCGGTCGTCAGCCGCAGCAGATGGGCGGGAATGATCGGCGGCGCCGGCTGCTCTTGCGGTTCATCTTCCGCCCGCATCGATTCGATTTCGATCTCGGCGACATCGGGAAGGAAGGCGAAATAGGCTTCGGTCCCGGTTGCTGTCACTACCGGACCGTCATCCGTCGGTGCGACGAAACCCATGCCGAGCCCCTTGATGCGGAAGCCCGTGCCGGCCTCTTCGCTCTCGTCTTCGCCGTGCTCCTGCTTCAGCCGCGTCAGCACCGACTGGAAGACCGATTGCCCAAACAGCATGCGCCACCTCTTTTATGGGGCGGGACTAGACCATGCGGAGATGGCGTCGAGCTTGCGGACATATTGATGTGTGATGGGATGAGCCCCGTCGGGGCTCATCGAGCCGGAAGGGTCGCTCAGCGCACGACGGGTTCGCCGTGATATCTGCGCTTCGAGGGTTTCGATACGCCGAACCCGACTTCCATCATGAGCCGAGGGTGATATTTTGCGACCGTCCCCATGTGGAAGCCGAAGGGATCTTCGACGAACCCGTAGCCCGCCTTGCCGGTCAGGGTGACGGCGCTCTCCTCTCCGTAAAATTCGAGCACTTCTTCCGCCGGATGTCCAACGAGCAGGGTCAACTGGTGCTTGAGACGCCGCTTGTTGTGGCTGCCGCGCATATAGACATGCGGTCCCGCATCCTCATCGACATTCGACAGATAGAAAAAGAATTTCAGCATCCGCCAGTCGTCGAGATCGAAATGAAACTTGAACGACGCACGGCTGAGGTCGGCCTCCGAAGCGGATTGAGTGGGAAAGCTCCACCACGTCCGCGTGGTGATCAGCTTGGCTTCACCGCCCAGATAGTGCCGTGCGATATCCAGAAGAAGAGGATCCTGCTGCACCGCGATCGCCGCCTCGCAACTGGCGATCCTTTCGAAATGGTGGCCGCTCAGGATCGCTCGACCGAATCGCCGTTCCGCTTCCGCATGTTCGTCCGCCCGGAATTCGAGTTTCCGCTCGAAATTGCCGAAACAAGGGGTTTCGGATGCAAAACGGGCGATCGCCTGCCGAATCGGATCGGGAAGGATGAGGCCGGTGAAGATCCCGTTCCGTCTGAGTTCGTCGGCGACCATATCGGCCTCGATATCGCCGAACATCGATGCTTGCCTCGGCGCGGACGTCGAGACGGGCTTGGCGGTCAGCCAATGCGCCCGCCTGAACGGAATTGTCCGGGCCAAAAGGAACATTGGAAGCCAAGCCGGGTTTTCCCGCAGGTCGGTGAAATAGGTGGGCAGGCGTGCGGCCATTCGCCGGAAAGTTCCGCCATGGCGCGCGATGGATTCGAGATCCTGCGGCTTGGTTTTGGACGTCTCAAGCATCTGGTATCCTCATTCAGGCATGGCATTGCCATGCGTTTCGGTAACCCGCAGCCCCGCGCAATGTAGGCAGCAATAGTCCATGCCGCAATGCAGCATAGATTGCCGCCTTCTGGATCTTCAACCCTTGAACTGCTTGTGAAATCGGGAACGCCGTCCACGGTTAACAAACCGTTGTGCCGCAGGACGGGCTGAATCGATGATCTTACGGCCTGCCGAGAACGCCTGCCATGCCGGACGGCGTCCCCGGCTTGGCGCGTTTGTCACTCCTGGGACTGCGTCTGGCCCTGCTGGCTTTGGCTTTGCGCCACCGTCAGCGAAACCTTGAGGTTTTCGCTGGCCGGACCGAGGCGCATGCCGGAGACGGGCGCGCAGTCGCGGTAGCAGAGGCCGGATGCGACCCGCACGTAGCTGTCGTTCGGGCAGATCTTGTTAGACGTGTCGAACCCGACCCAGCCGAGGCCCGGCAGATGCACTTCCGCCCAGGCGTGGGTCGCCGCCTGTTCGGTCTCGCCTTCCATCAGCAGGTAGCCGGAAATATAGCGCGCCGGGATATCCAGCAGCCGGGCGGCAGCGATGAATATATGAGTGTGGTCCTGGCAGACGCCGGTCCTTGCCTCCAGAGCCTGTTCGGCGGTCGTCTCGGTGCCGGTCGCGCCCGGAACATAGGCAACGGTCTCGTGGATCTTCTCCATCAGCGCGTGCATCCTGGCAAGCTCGCTGTCGCCCTCGAGGCTTTTGGTAAGCTCGCGGATGAGCTTGCCAGGTTTGGTCAGCGCCGTCTCGCGCAGGAACAGCCAGAGCGGACAGAAACCCTGGTGCGGACCGAAGACGCCGGCGCGGTCCTGGGTCTCCACCTCGCCGGACGCGGTGATGCGGATCGTGTGCTCGGTGCCTTCGGTGGAGACCAGTTCGACGCGGTTGCCGAACTGGTCGGCATAACCCGCCTCGATCTTGGCGCCGTCGACTGTGATCGACCAGTTGATGACTTTCTGGCCGGGGCCGTCGGTTGGGGTCAGCCTGAGCCGCTGCAGCGAATAGGGTACCGGCTCGTCATAGAGATATTCGGTCGTATGGGAAATCTTCAGCCGCATGTGCGGTAAATCCTGTGCCTGTTGGCTTTACTGGTAAAAGCGGTAGCCGTCGGAGATTTCGGCGCTGAGCTGGTTGTTGCGGCTGACGAAATCCTCCAGGAATTCGTGCAGGCCCTGGTCCATGATGTCGGAGATCGAGCCGCGCTTCAGGGTCGAGCGGATTGCCGCCGCGGTCTCATGCGCCTTCAGTCGTTCATCGTAGGTTTGCGCCAGATAATCGAGATTGTTGGTGATCTTCTCGTAGCAGTAAGCCAGCGAGCGCGGCATCTGGACTTTCAGGATCAGGAAATCGGCGATGTTGGCAGATTGATATTCGCCGTCATAGACCCAGCCGTAGGAACGATGGGCCGAGACCGAGCGCAGTATCGATTCCCATTGGTAGTTGTCGAGCTTCGAGCCGACCTGGCTGATCGCCGGCAACAGCACGTAATATTTCACGTCGAGGATGCGGCTGGTGTTGTCGGCGCGTTCGATGAAGGTGCCGATGCGCGAGAAATTGTAGAGGTCGTTTCTCAGCATCGAACCGTGGAAGGCGCCGCGGATCAGGCCGCAGCGGTGCTTGATGACGTCGATCAGTTCGGGCAGGTCGGTCGCCTTCTGCTTGCGGGCGAGCCGGGCTTTGAGGTCGATCCAGCATTCGTTGGTCGCCTCCCAGGTCTCGCGGGTCAGCGCCGTGCGCACCATGCGGGCGTTGTTGCGTCCGAATTCGATGCAGGACATGACGCTCGACGGGTTGGCCTGGTCGCGCAGCAGGTAATCGATGGCGTCCGCCGCCGTCAGTTCGATGTGCACTTCCGAATATGCTTCGCGCACGCCCGCACTTTCGAGCACGCCGTGCCAGTCCTCGTCGGAGGAGCCGGCGCGGGTCAGCGACACGCGCAGGCCGGCATCGACGAGGCGGGCGATATTTTCTGCCCGCTCGATGTAACGGAACATCCAGTAAAGGCCGTTTGCAGTTCTTCCGAGCATGTCTCTACGACCTCAATCTTCCAGTACCCAGGTGTCCTTGGTGCCGCCGCCCTGGCTGGAATTGACCACCAGCGACCCCTGTTTCAGGGCCACACGGGTCAAGCCGCCGGGGATGATCTTCACCTTGTCGGAAACGAGCACATAGGGACGCAGGTCGACGTGGCGGGGAGCAATCCCCTTGTTGACGAAGATCGGCACGGTGGACAGCGCCAGCGTCGGCTGGGCGATGTAGTTATCGGGCCTGGCCGCCAGCTTCTCTGCAAAGTCGGTGCGCTCCTTCTTGCTTGCCGTCGGGCCGACGAGCATGCCGTATCCGCCGGACCCGTGCACCTCTTTGACGACCAGTTCTTCGATGTGCTCCAGCACGTATCTGAGGCTGTCGGGCTCGGAACAGCGCCAGGTCGGCACGTTTTCGAGCAGCGCCTTCCGGCCCGTATAAAATTCGACGATCTCGGGCATGTAGGAATAGATCGCCTTGTCGTCGCAGATGCCGGTGCCGGGTGCATTGGCGATGGTGATGTTGCCGGCACGGTACACGTCCATGATGCCGGGAATGCCGAGCGCCGAATCCGCGCGAAAAGTCATCGGATCGAGGAAATCGTCGTCGACGCGGCGGTAGAGGACGTCGATGGCCTCGTAGCCGCGGGTGGTGCGCATCTTGACGCGGCCGTCGATGACGCGCAGGTCGCCGCCCTCGACGAGTTCGACGCCCATCTGGTCGGCAAGGAACGAGTGTTCGTAATAGGCCGAGTTGAAGATGCCGGGCGTCAGTACCGCGACGCGGGGCCGGCCGTTGCAGCCGGGAGGGGCAAGCGAGGCGAGCGACTGGCGAAGCAGCCGCGGATAGTCCTCGACCCGCTGCACCTTGTTCAGCGCAAACAGTTCCGGGAACATCTGCATCATGGTTTCCCGGTTTTCCAGCATGTAGGAAACCCCGGACGGCGTGCGGGCATTGTCCTCCAACACGTAGAACTGGTCCTCGCCGGTACGCACGATATCGGTGCCGACGATGTGGGTGTAGACGCCGCCGGGCGGCTTGAAGCCGATCATTTCGGGGAGGAAGGTGACGTTCCTCTCGATCAGCGCGCGGGGAATGCGGCCGGCCTTGATGATCTCCTGCTTGTGGTAGATGTCGTCGAGGAAGGCGTTGAGCGCCAGAACCCGCTGCTCGATGCCCTGAGCCAGCTTGCGCCATTCACGGGCGGAGATGATGCGGGGAATGATGTCGAAGGGGATGAGCTTTTCGGAACTGTCCGCGTGTCCGTAGACCGCGAATGTGATGCCCGTCCTTCTGAATATGTTTTCCGCATCCTGGGTCTTGCGGATCAGGTGTGCAGCATCCTGACTGGCATACCATTCGTGATAGGTCTTGTATGGCGGTCGCGGAAGGTTTTCCGCAGTCAACATTTCATCAAATGCCAAAGGCGCATTCCCCTTTTTTGGCCATAAGAATACAACGGTGAGGGCAATGCAAGAACTGTGCGCAATTGGCGGGAAAAGAATTCCGCGCATCAGAAAAATACAGTTTCGATGCTCCCCGACCAGTAAATGCGCTGATTCTGGTGCTCGGCAAGCTCCCTACTTTAGAAGGAGGTGAATAAATCTCCTGCCTTGAAAAACATCAGCTGCCTAAGCGCTGATCAAACGCTGTCCAGCTTGCGTCGATTGAGCTCAAGTTTGCGAGTGATCGCGAGGTCGGTTTCCCCAATTCTGCTGGTTGACAGAGTTTCGGCCATTTCGCATAAGGAAACCGGACGTGCAAAAGTCACGGCCCGGTCGGTAGTCCGGGTGACGCTTTGCGTTCGTATAAGGGTTCGCTCATGGGGAGCGGGCACATCCTGTACGTCCTTTTCCGATCACGGAAGAGGAGCGTCCTATGTCTAAGCTTAAAGTTATTATTGCCGGTGCCGGTCTCGGCGGGCTTTGCCTTGCGCAAATACTGCGTCGCGCCGATGTCGGGGTGGAAATCTTCGAAAGCGATTCTGGGCCCTGGGATCGCCCTCAGGGCTATCGCCTGCATATCGACCGGGATGGGGTAAACGCCCTCAGGGAAGTCCTGCCTGCAAATCTGTATCGGCTTTTCGAAGCGACCGCGATGCGGCCACTGCCGTACACCACGATTGTCGATACGACCCTTAAGGAATTGCGGCGGATACCGAGCGGCGGGCACGACAGGATGCCGAGGCACTGGCTTGCTGATGGTGGCCCGCAGCATATCAACGTCAATCGCGCCACCTTGCGGCATATCCTTCTGACCGGCCTGCAGGATGTTTGCCGATTCGGCGCCCGAATGCTGCGCTATGAAACGGATGCCGAAGGGGTGACCGCGGTGTTTGCCGACGGCAGCACCGCACGAGGCGACATTCTGGTCGGTGCCGACGGGATCCGCTCCGCGGTGCGCCGGCAGCGACTGCCCGAGGCGCGCATCATGGATACCGGGGTACGCGCCATCTACGGCCGTATTCCGATCGAAAAGGCTCGCCACCATCTGCCCGAACACGTTCTTGCCGACGTCTTCACCGTCGCCTCCGACGACCGGCGGGTGTTCCTCGGACTGGGGCCGGTGATTTTCCCGGCCCGTCCGGACGCAGCTTCCGACAGGATCGCGCCGGAGGCCGGGCTTTTCGGCCAGGACGACTATGTCGTCTGCATCGTCGGTGGCCGCCGCGAATATTTCCCCGGCGACGACGCGATGCTGCGACAGGCCGGCAGCCCGGCGCTTCAGGCCCTTGCGATCAGGATGCTGGAGGAGTGGCCGGCGGCTGCCGGGGCCATTCCGGCTCGGGGAGACCCTTCCTCCTTTTTCTCGATCGAGATGCATACGAGCGTTCCCTGCGATCTCGGAGAGACTTTTCGGGTGACGCTTCTCGGCGACGCCATCCATGCGATGACGCCGACGCTCGGACGTGGGGCAAACGTCGCAATGCGCGATGCGGCGCTGCTCGGACACGCAATTATTGCCGTGGAACGCGGCGAGGTCGGCCTTGCCCTGGCGCTTACTGCCTACGAGCGGGAGATGGCCAGTTACGGTTTCGGCGTGGTGCGAGAGTCGGCCTTCATCGGGCATGGGCTGATGGGGCAGGATCCGCTTGCCGCGTGAGGATCTCCCTTCTCTCAATCGGCGTTCATCGCAATCATCAGTTTTTCTGCTTTGACGATGAAACGAGGTGGGAATAAGCAGGCGGCTTCCATGAAAGCGGCCGCTGCCGAAATCTCCGCCGGACATCCCCATCATGCTCGACCGCCTGGCTCCGGCCCTCTTTGTCCTCCTCTGGTCCACGGGCTGGCTCGTCGCGAAATACGCGGCGAAGCACGCCGATCCCTTGACGTTTCTGGCCGGGCGACACGCACTCGCCGCCGCGGCGTTTTTCGTGGTCTGCCTGGTCACAAAGGCAAAATGGCCGAAGAGCCGTGCCCAGGTCGGCCATGCGATGTTCTCGGGCGTCTTCCTGCACGGACTTTATCTTGCGGGCGTCTGGTATGCGATTGCGCAGGGCGTGCCGGCCGGTCTTTCCGGCATTATCGCCGGGCTGCAGCCGCTGCTGACCGCCATGGTCGCGCCGCTTTTCCTCGGAGAGCGCCTCAAGCCCTTGCAGAAGGTCGGCCTGGCGCTTGGTTTTGCCGGCATTCTGATCGCGATCTCGCCGCAGCTTCTCGACCTCTTCGAGCGCGGGCTGGCGGGGCTCGCGGTTCCGGTGCTGATCAACCTCGTCGCCATGGCGTCGGTCACCTACGGCACGCTCTACCAGAAGCGGCACCTGCAGGAGGGCGACCTGTTCTCGATCGCCACGCTGCAATTCGTTGGCGCGCTGATCGTCACCATCCCGTTGGCGCTCAGCCTTGAAAGCCTGCGCTTCGATTGGACGCATGAGGCGATCTTCGCAATGGCCTGGTCTGTCCTCGGCCTGTCCATGGGCGCGGTCGGCTTGCTGCTCTATCTTATCCGCCGCGGCCAGGTGTCCCGCGCCGCCTCGCTCATCTACCTGATGCCGCCGGTCGTGGCGATCGAGGCGGCGATCCTGTTCGGAGAGCCCCTGACCCTGCCGATGATCGTCGGCACGGTGATCGTGGTGGCGGGCGTCTACATGGTGAACCGAAAGGCCTGAGGGAGTTTTTAATTCGGTCAGGAATCGGGTGTCGATGGGAGACGGGCAGCCTTAGACAGCGGATGTAACCAACAGGAGGTACATCATGCTATCCGACAAAGTTGCTATCGTCACCGGCGCATCGAGCGGCATCGGCCGGGCCGCTGCCCTTCTTTTCGCCCGGGAAGGGGCTGCCGTTGTTGCCAACGCGCGAGGCGAGGCGGAATTGCAAAAACTCATTTCCGAGATCGAGACGGCCGGCGGCCGTGCGGTTGCCGTGGCAGGCGATGTCGCGGAGGAGGAGACCCACCGGGCATTGCTCGAAGTAGCGCTTGGCCGATTCGGCGGTCTCGACATCGCCTTGAACAATGCCGGCACGGTCGGCCCCTATAAGCCGCTCGGCGAGGTGACGCTGGAGGAATGGCAGCATACCCTGGCCATGAACCTCACGAGCGCCTTCCTCGGCGCCCGTTTGCAGATCCCGGCGATGCTCGAACGCGGCGGCGGATCGATCATCTTCACCTCCACCTTCGTCGGCACCAGCGTCGGCATCCCCGGCATGGGGACTTATGGCGCATCGAAGGCCGGGATCATGGGTTTGGTGAAAGGGATTACGGCCGACTACGGAGCGCGCGGCATACGCGCCAATGCGCTGCTGCCCGGCGGCACGGACACCCCGATGGCCGGCGACGCGGCGCAAAAGGAATGGGCGGCGGGCCTGCATGCCCTCAAGCGCATCGCCCAGCCTGAAGAAATCGCCCGGGCCGCACTTTTCCTGGCGAGCCCGATGGCGAGCTTCGTGGCAGGGTCCGCGCTCTATGCGGATGGCGGGAACGCTGCGGTCAAATGACAAAAAAGAGGCCGCGCGAGCGGCCTCTTGGCTTTGTTCCCCTATGCAGGGTTGCCGTTACGCCGGGCGGCGTGTGCGGCCCTGCTGGCCGGAGCGGTTGTCGTTGCCGAACTTGACCGGACCTGCGTTGCCGCCAGTGGCCGGAC
>NZ_JALBGW010000098.1:0-17890 GCF_023006485.1 Neorhizobium sp. BETTINA12A | reverse complement strand
CGCTTGCGCTTGCGGCCGTTCGGATCGTCGCCCTGCGACTGGGCGCGCTCGGCAACCGCAGCAGCTGCCGGCTGCGACGAAGCAACGATCTCTTCCTCTTCCTCCTCGTCGGCCTCGACGATGATGTCGTCATCGTCCTCTTCGACGGGAATGGCCGCGAACTGCATCAGGCTTTCGATCTTGACCGGGTTTTCGACCGGCTCGCCGCGATCGATCGCGAAGTGGCTGGAGCCGATGCTGACATCCGATTCGATGAAGATCGAGACGCCGAAGCGGTTCTCGTAATCGACGATGCTGGCGCGCTTGTGGTTGAGGAGATAGAGCGCGATTTCCGGCGTGGTGCGCACGGTGATGTCATGCGTGGTGTTCTTGAGCAGGTATTCCTCGACGCCGCGCAGCACATGCAGGGCGACCGACGACTGCGAGCGCACATGACCGGTACCGCCGCAATGGGTGCAGATCTGAGTCGTCGATTCGAGAACCGAAGCACGAATACGCTGGCGCGACATTTCGAGCAGGCCGAAATGCGAGATGCGGCCGACCTGGATGCGGGCGCGGTCGTTCTTCAGGCAATCCTTCAGCCGCTTCTCGACGGCGCGGTTGTTGCGCTTTTCTTCCATGTCGATGAAGTCGATGACGATCAGGCCGGCAAGGTCGCGCAGGCGAAGCTGGCGTGCGACTTCTTCCGCTGCTTCCAGATTGGTCTGGAGCGCCGTTTCCTCGATCGAATGTTCGCGGGTCGAACGGCCGGAGTTGACGTCGATGGCGACGAGCGCTTCCGTCTGGTTCATGATCAGGTAGCCGCCGGACTTCAGCGTCACCTGCGGCTGCAGCATGCGGTCGAGCTGCGCCTCGATGCCGGAACGGGCAAAGATCGGATGCAGGTCGCGATAGGGCTGGACCACCTTGGCATGGCTCGGCATCAGCATCTTCATGAAGTCTTTCGCTTCACGATAGCCTTCTTCGCCGGACACGATGATCTCGGAAATGTCCTTGTTGTAGAGGTCGCGGATCGAGCGCTTGATCAACGAGCCTTCTTCATAGACGAGGGTAGGGGCGGTCGAGCTCAGTGTCAGCGTGCGGACGTTCTCCCACAGGCGCATCAGGTATTCGAAGTCGCGCTTGACTTCGACGCGGGTGCGGTTGGCGCCGGCGGTGCGCAGGATCACGCCCATGCCCTGCGGCACATCGAGTTCGCGGGCAATTTCCTTAAGACGCTTGCGGTCCTGCGGCTGGGTGATCTTGCGGGAGATACCGCCGCCGCGCGCCGTGTTCGGCATCAGGACCGAATAACGGCCGGCGAGCGAAAGGTAGGTGGTAAGAGCAGCGCCCTTGTTGCCGCGCTCTTCCTTGGCGACCTGCACGAGCAGGATCTGGCGGCGCTTGATGACTTCCTGGATGCGATACTGCTTGCGCGGCTTGCGCACGACGCGGTCCGGAACTTCTTCCATCGCGTCTTCGGCGCCGACCGATTCGATCACTTCCTTCTCGCCGTGGTCGTCATCGTCGTCGTCATCGAAATCGTCGTTGCGGCCGCCGCCCCGGCGGGCGTCGACGTCTTCCGAAATCGAATCGGTCTCGACCATCGCGGCCATTTCGCCGGGCGTCGAACCGTCGTCGTCATTGTTGTCGGAGGAGGGGGCGCTTTCGCCCTCGGATGCTGCGGCTTCTACGGCGGGCGCTTCGTCTGCCGGCTTCTTGCGAGCGCGGCTGCGGCGCGGCTTGGCCTTCGGCTTTTCGGCCTCTTCAGCAGCGACGGCCTCGGCCGGGCTTGCTTCCGTTGCTTGGCCACCGGCTTCGCTTTCGGGCTCGGCGGCGGGTGCCGGGATGGAGATGCCGATATCCGGCTGATCCTGATTGGCAAGATCGACTACGGGGTCGGCGGCTTCCGCCTCGGCGATCTTACGCTGATCCTCGGCTTCCTGCTGCATCAGCGCCTGGCGGTCGGCAAGCGGGATCTGATAATAGTCGGGATGGATTTCGGCGAAGGCGAGGAAGCCGTGACGGTTCCCGCCGTAGTCGACGAAAGCGGCCTGTAGTGAGGGTTCGACCCTCGTCACCTTCGCCAGATAGATATTGCCGCGTATCTGTTTCTTATGCTGCGATTCGAAATCGAATTCCTCGATCCGGTTACCGCGAACGACAACTACGCGCGTCTCCTCTTCGTGAGACGCGTCGATAAGCATTTTGTCTGCCATTGAAATTCTGCTCCTCGGCGCCGCCGGGGGAATGCAGAAAAGGCTGCCACAAGGACAGGCCCGTCATGCAATGCGGTCGTTGCGCCGGATAAAGATGTTCCCGTCGGGCGCGGTTGTGACGGCAACCGGAAAGATGACGGGGAGCGTTGCTCCCTCGGTCCCTCCAGGTTCTGAAAATTGTGCCGCGACATCAAAAACCAAACGAGAATGACGATACCATAGGCCCGCAGGGGCCCGATGAATGTGCTCCGTATGAGCGGTGGGTGGCATGCCACCCGGTATTATTCCGGCCACCGCCGGTTGGATCGTGTATCAGGAAAAAGTGTAGCGACGGCGGATGACTGTCGGTCTTCGGCGCCAGGTCCTGAAGAGGCTGGCCAGCCTATCGGCAGACTATCCCGTCAACACTTTAACCCTCGGGGGCGTTGTATGGTTTATCTGTCACAATAGCAAGGGAAAAGCCAAGTTTGCCATATTCTCGATGGAATTAGACCTCTTATGAATGGCAAGGAACGGGCGGATGATTCGCATCTTTTAACGGGCAAATGCCTTCTAAAATGGGCACTTTGATGCGGGTTGCCTGATAGGCGGCGGGGCTTTGAATGCGAGTGGCGTTTTGAGGGCGGATGTGAAGGCAGGCGCGGCGACGGCCGGCGGCGGGGGCCGCGGACGGTTTTTTGCGCGAATCGGTTGCGCTCTTCTCCTTTTGGTAGGCTTCGGCGCGACCCTCCCCTTGAGCTCCGCCGGTGCCGCGCCGCCGCCGCTTCTCGCCTTCAGCGCGCGGGTCGCCGGTGACGAGGCGCGCACCCGGATCGTCATCGATTTCGAGAAGAAACCGGAATTCTCCGTCCATTACGTCGCCGCGCCTGAACGGGTGATCGTCGATCTGCCGGCAACGGCCTTCGGCTTCCCTGCCGAGGATTTATCCGCGCGCGGCCTCTTCAAGGATATCCGCTACGGCACGATGGGTGAGTCGAGCGCTCGTATCGTGCTGACTGCCAAGCGGCCGGTAAAACTGTCGATCGCCGAGGTGCAGTCTAACGACAACGGCAGCTACCGTTTGGTCCTGGATGCGGAAATGGCCTCAAAGGAGGTTTTTGCCGATCTGGTGAAAACCCAGAACTGGGCGACGTCGGCGGCAGCCACTCCGGACCCGTTGGCGATGGCCGAGAAGGATAATGTCTTCACCGTTGCCGTCGATGCCGGGCATGGCGGGATCGATGCCGGCGCCACCGGGGCGGGCACCAAGACCCCCGAAAAGACCATTACGCTCGCGTTCGCCAAGACGCTTGCCGAACGATTGAACAAGGTCGAGGGTATCAAGGTTTTCCTCACCCGCGACGACGACACGTTCCTGTCGCTCTCCGAGCGCGTGACGCTCGCCCGCCAGGGCCATGCCGATCTCTTCGTATCCTTGCACGCCGACACGCTCGGCCAGAAGGATATCCGCGGCGCGACCGTCTATACGCTCTCGGACAAGGCCTCCGACCGCATGGCCGAGAACCTCGCCACCCGCGAAAACCTGTCCGACGAGCTTGCGGGCTATACCCTCCAGAGCGGGCCGCCCGAAGTCGCCGATATCCTGCTCGACCTGACGCGCCGCGAGACCCAGGCGTTTTCGATCGCGCTCGCCAGCAATGTCGTCGAATCCTTCGAGGGACAGATCGGGCTCATCAACAATCCCCACCGTTACGCGGGTTTCCAGGTGCTGCGCGCACCGGACATTCCGTCCGTGCTCCTTGAACTCGGCTTTCTGTCCAATGCCGAAGATGAAAAGCTGCTTCTGGATGAGTCGTGGCGCTCGAAGGTGATCGACCGCATGGTCGACGCGATCAGGCGCTATCGTGACCGGGCGATGGCAAATGGTGGCTGATTTTCCCGGATGCGCGTGGCGCGGGTGCCACAGGCGCCGGCGAATATGATGCAAGGGGAGGCCAGTCACCGGAAATTGCAGCTAAGAGCCCTATTTTACTCACATTCGGGCGATTACTCGGTGGTTTCCGGACGCAATGGATGACGGACGATTGATCCTCTTCCGGCTTGCGCTGGTTCGATCACCGTGCAAAACGCCTCTAACCATGCGATGGTGTGTTTCACGCGCCGAATGAAAGCTGAACGGTAGCTCCAATATGGTAAGATTGATTGGTTATCTCTTTGGATTGGCCTGCGTCCTGTTTCTGGTCGTGGCTGCCGGCGTGGGTATTTATCTCACCGGGATGACCAAGGACCTGCCGAACTACGAGGTTCTTGCCTCCTACGAGCCGCCGGTCGCCACCCGCGTTCACGCCGGCAACGGCGCGCTGATGGCAGAATATGCCCGCGAACGGCGCCTCTTCCTGCCGATCCAGGCGGTGCCCGATCGCGTCAAGGCCGCTTTCCTGTCGGCCGAAGACAAGAACTTCTACAGCCATCCCGGCATCGACATCACGGGGCTTGGGCGCGCCGTCCTTTCGAACCTTCAGAACCTAGGTTCCGGCCGTCGCCCCGAAGGCGCCTCGACCATCACCCAGCAGGTGGCGAAGAACTTCCTTCTTACCGGCGACCAGACAATCGACCGCAAGGTCAAGGAAGCGATCCTTTCCTTCCGTATCGAGCAGACCTATTCCAAGGACAAGATCCTCGAACTCTACCTGAACGAGATCTTCTTCGGCCTCAATTCCTACGGCATTGCAGGTGCTGCGCTCACCTATTTCGACAAGTCGGTGACCGAACTGACGACGGCCGAGGCCGCCTATCTTGCGGCCCTTCCCAAGGGCCCGGCCAATTACCATCCCTTCCGCCGCGAAAAGGCGGCACTCGAGCGCCGCAACTGGGTCATCGACCGCATGGCCGAGAACGGCTACATCACGCAAGGCGACGCAGACGACGCCAAGAAGCAGCCGCTCGGCGTCAAGCAACGCCGCACCGGCGCCCATGTCTTCGCATCGGATTATTTCTCCGAGGAAGTCCGCCGTCAGATCATCGACCGCTACGGTGACAAGGCGCTTTACGAGGGCGGGCTTTCGGTCCGCACCTCGCTCGACCCCGATCTTCAGGTCATCGCCCGCCGCGCGCTTCAGAACGGCCTCGTGGAATATGACGAGCGCCGCGGCTTTCATGGCCCGGTAGCGCAGATTGCCACGACCGGCGCGCCTGGAACCTGGGATTGGGGCCCGGAACTCGCCAAGCAGAAGTCCCTTGCGGACGTGCCGGAATGGAAGCTGGCGGTCGTGACCGAAGTATCGGCAAAGTCCGCCACGATCGGCCTGCAGCCCTCGGCTGACGCGGCCGGCAAGGTCGATGCGGCTCGCGAGACGGGCACGATCAACGGCGACGACATGAAATGGGCCTATCGGGACTCCACCAATACCCGCAAGCCGGCGAAATCGCCGGACGGCGTGCTGAAGCCGGGCGACGTCGTCTACGTGGAACCGATCAATCCGCAGGCCAAGACCTATCGGCTGCGCCAGCCACCAAAAGTCCAGGGCGGTTTCGTCGCCATGGACCCGAATACGGGACGCGTTCTCGCGATGGCGGGCGGCTTCTCCTATTCGCAGTCCGAATTCAACCGCGCCACCCAGGCGATGCGCCAGCCGGGTTCGTCGTTCAAGCCGTTCGTTTATTCGGCAGCCCTCGATAACGGCTATACGCCCGCTTCGGTTATCCTCGACGCTCCGATCGAGATCGTCTCGGGCGGCCAGGTCTGGAAGCCGGAGAACTACGGCGGCGAGGCCGGAGGCCCGTCGACGCTGCGCACCGGCATCGAAAAATCCCGCAACCAGATGACTGTGCGCCTGGCACAGGATATGGGCATGGAACTGGTTGCCGAATATGCCGAGCGTTTCGGCATCTACGACAAGATGTTGCCGGTGCTTGCCATGTCGCTCGGTTCCGGCGAGACGACGGTGATGCGCATGGTCTCGGCCTATGCCGTCATCGCCAACGGCGGCAAGCAGATCAAGCCGACCGTCATCGACCGCATCCAGGACCGCTACGGTAAGACGATCTTCCGCCATGAGGAGCGCGCCTGCGACGGCTGCAATTCCAACGACTGGGCCCATCAGGAAGAACCGAGTATCGTCGATAACCGCGAGCAGGTTCTCGACCCGATGACCGCGTACCAGATCACCTCGATGATGCAGGGCGTGGTGCTGCGCGGCACGGCCGCCGGCAAGATTCCGGTCAAGGACCGCGATGTCGCCGGCAAGACCGGCACCACCAATGATGAGAAGGATGCCTGGTTCGTCGGTTTCACCCCGAACCTCGTCGCCGGCCTTTATATCGGCTTCGATACTCCGGCGCCGCTCGGCCGTGCCGGCACCGGCGGTGGTCTTGCAGCGCCTATTTTCGGTGAGTTCCTCGCCCAGGCCGCCAAGCTGACGCCAGCCGAAAAATTCCACGTGCCGGACGGCATGCAGCTCGTCGCGGTCAATCGCAAGACCGGCATGGCGGCCATGGAAGGCCAACCCGACACGATCGTCGAGGCCTTCAAGCCCGGCACCGGCCCGGCCGACGTCTTTCAGGTCATCGGCGACGGCGAATACATGACCCAGGATCAGATCTTCACCAATTCGCCCCAGGCGCAGCAGGCTGTCACCTCGGGCATGCCGGGTCTGTTCTGATCGCTATCCGAAGCGGCAGCCTTGTCGGCGGGCCCGGGCTTTACATCCGGGCTGGCTGCAACTATGTCCACGGCACTTAAAACCCCAACACAAAGAGCGAAGAACAAGCGCCATGCGTGCGGAAATCATCAATGTAGTCGACGAAATCAAGCAGGCCATAAGCCTGCTGAGGAGGCATCTTTGACTGGGATCAGGCGGTAAGACGACTGGACTGGTTGAATAACAAGTCAGAGGATCCGAACCTCTGGAACGATGCTGCGGAAGCGCAGAAGCTGATGCGCGAGCGCCAGCAGCTCGATGACGGCATCAATGGCGTCAAGGCCATGGAGAGCCAACTCAACGACAATATCGAGCTCATCGAACTCGGCGAGGAAGAGGGCGACGAAGCGATCGTCAAGGAAGCCGAAGATGCGCTGAAGGCGCTGATGGCGGAATCCGGCCGGCGCCAGGTCGAGGCCATGCTGTCGGGCGAAGCGGATGGCAACGACACCTATGTCGAAGTCCATTCCGGCGCCGGTGGCACGGAAAGCCAGGATTGGGCGAACATGCTTCTGCGCATGTACACCCGCTGGGCGGAGCGCCAGCGTTTCAAGGTCGAGTTGCTGGAAGTGCATGATGGCGAAGAAGCGGGCATCAAGTCCGCGACCATCCTCGTCAAGGGCCACAATGCCTATGGTTGGCTGAAGACCGAATCGGGCGTCCACCGTCTGGTCCGCATTTCGCCCTATGACAGCAACGCCCGCCGCCACACCTCGTTCTCGTCCATCTGGGTCTATCCGGTCATCGACGACTCGATCAACATCGAGATCAACGAAAGCGATTGCCGCATCGACACCTATCGTTCGTCGGGCGCCGGCGGCCAGCACGTCAACACCACCGACTCGGCGGTGCGCATCACCCATATCCCGTCGGGCATCGTGGTGCAGTGCCAACAGGAACGCTCGCAGCACAAGAACAAGGCCAAGGCCTGGGACATGCTCCGTGCGCGGCTCTACGAAGCGGAGTTGAAGAAGCGCGAGGACGCGGCGAATGCCGAGGCGGCTTCGAAGTCCGATATCGGCTGGGGTCACCAGATCCGCTCCTATGTTCTGCAGCCCTATCAGATGGTCAAGGACTTGCGGACGGGCGTGACCAGCACCGCGCCGGACGACGTGCTGGACGGAGATATCAATCCGTTCATGGAAGCGGCCCTGGCGCACCGCATCAGCGGCAAGCCGGATGTGGATGTCGCCGACGTCGACTGACGATCCATGCAACAATCACAAACGAAAGCGGCCGGACCTTGCAAGGTCCGGCCGCTTTTTTTGTTGGGCGCAGGCGCGGTTTATTCCGCCGCTGCCGCCATGGCGCCCTGGCGGCTGCGCAGCACGACAAGCGACAGCAGGAGGACGACCACCGAGCATGCCGCGATGACCGTGACCATCGGGCGCGAGGTGCCGTCGACGAACATTCCACCGAGGCCAACCACCACCGCCGATGTCACGAACTGGATCGTGCCCATCATCGCCGACGCCGTGCCGGCAATCCGGCCGTGATGTTCGAGCGCCAGCACCGCCGCCGTCGGGATGATCAGGCCGAGGAAGCCGTAGCCGCCGAACAGGAAGGCCGCCATCACATCGAGACGGTCGATGCCGAGCGAGGTGACGAGTGCCAGAAGGACCATCATCGTCGAATAACCGAACACCGCGCTGCGGATCACTTTGCGGAGCCCGATCTTGCGTGAAAGCCAGCCGTTCAGCTGCGACATGCCGATGAAGGCGACCGCATTGCACGAAAAGACGATGCTGTAGAAGGTCGGCGACAGGCCGTAATGCTCGATCAGCACGAAGGACGAATTCGCCACATAGATCATGTAGCTCGACATGCCGAAGGATGCGATCAGCACCAGCCCGAGATAATAGGGGTCCCGGAGCAGCGTGCCGTAGGAGTTGAGCGCGCCGGCGAGGCTGCTTTCGCTGCGCGCAGCCGGCAGGCGGGTTTCCTCAAGGAAGAACACCGCAACGACGGCGCCGACCGCACCGGCGCCGACCATCACCCAGAAGATCAGCCGCCAGTCGCCGAACACGGTGACGATGCTGCCGGCAAGCGGGGCGAGAATCGGCGAGACGCTGAACACCAGCATCAGCCGCGACATCAGCTCGGCTGCGGCCGGACCGGTATGCAGGTCGCGGACGATGGCGCGGGAGATGACAACGCCGGCGCAGGCGCCCATGCCCTGCAGGAACCGGAAGGCGATCAGCCATTCGATCGACGGCGACAGCGCGCAGCCGATCGCGCCGATGGCATAAAGCGCGAGGCCGACATAGAGCGGCCGCTTGCGGCCGAACATGTCGGAGAGCGGGCCGTAGGCGATCTGCGACACCGCCATGGCGGCGAAGAAGGAGATCAGGCTCGCCTGTACCTCATGGCTGTTGGCATTGAGGCTGGCGCGGATGGTCGGCAGCGCCGGGAGATACATGTCGAGGGCGAAAAGCCCGATAGCCGAGAGCAGCCCGAGCGACAGGGCATGCGAAGGAGCTCTGCTTTGCATTTGGAAAAAACCTTTCCCGTCACCACATCTGCCGTGGTAACGGCAGGCGAGGACGATTATGGGAGATGAATATGAGAGCCGGCCAGATACGGGAGAGTGGGCCTAAACAATCATGTAAATTATTTTGGACACAATTGTCCAATCCGTCAAGCCCCGCTATAGTGATGTCATGAAAAATTCGTCTGCCGAACTTCCGCGCGATTACGACACCTGGCCGCCGGCGCAGAACAAGCGCCAGGCGATCCTCAATGCTGCAGCCGATGTTTTCGCCCAGGAAGGCTTTGGCGGCGCCAGCATTGATGCGATCGCGGCGAGGGCAGGGGTGTCGCGCCAGACGATCTACAATCAGCTGGGCGACAAGGATAATCTTTTCAAGGTGGTGGTCGCTGAAATCACCGACCGCTCCAGCGCCGGTTTCTTTCGCGTGCTCGATACCTTCCCCGTGGCGCCGCAGGACATCGAGACGGAGCTGACGCAATTTTCGGCGCAGCTCCTGCGCAAGGCGATCTGCGACCCGAACGGCCGCTGGCTGCGCAAGGTGGTCGAAACCGAAGGCGCTCGCTTCCCTGAGCTTTTCGAGACCTGGAAGGAATACGGGCCGGGCAAGAAATATCCGGCGATCGCAGCCCGCCTGGCGCAGCTCGCCCATGGCGGTTATCTCGAGGTCGACGATCCGGCGCTTGCCGCCCGCCAGTATATGGCGCTTCTGGCGACCGACCTGCGTTACGATCAGCAGCTCGGCCGTCAGACGCCCGAATCGGAGATCGACCAGATGGCGGCAAACGCTACCCGCACTTTTTTGCGTGCCTTTTCCCCGAAGCGCTGAGCTTCACGCGAGGGCAACAGGTTTCATCCGCGTGAGTTGACGTTGAGTCAGTTGTTGAACTGTTCGGCGAGAATCCGGTCGGACCAGGAATGGTTCGGATCGGAGAGGATGCGCGCGGTGATTTCGGTCGACTGCGCCACCCGTACCTTCAGCACCGACTTCACCTCGGTATTGTCGGCAACCGCGTTGACCGGCCGCTTGTCCGGCTCGAGAATATGGATGTCGACGCAGACGTGGTTCGGCAGCAGCGCCCCGCGCCAGCGCCGCGGACGGAAGGCCGAGACCGGCGTCATGGCGAGCAACGGCGCTTCCAGCGGCAGGATCGGGCCATGCGCCGAGAGATTGTAGGCGGTCGAACCGGCGGGCGTCGCGATCATCAGGCCGTCGCAGATCAGTTCCTCCAGCCGCACATGGCCGTCGATCTCCACCCTGAGCTTGGCCGCCTGATAGGATTGCCGAAAGAGATAGACCTCGTTGATGGCGAGCGCCACCGACGTCGAGCCGTCCTCGTTTTCCGTCGTCATCTTCAGCGGGTGAAATTCGTTTTCCACCGATTCGGCCACCCGCTCGTGCAGTTTCTGGGCGCGGTAATCGTTCATCAGGAAGCCGACCGAGCCGCAGTTCATCCCGTAGACGCTTTTGCCCGTATTGATCGTGTCGTGGAGCGTCTGCAGCATGAAACCGTCGCCGCCGAGCGCGATGATCACGTCGGCTTCCTCGGTCGGCACATTGCCATAGAGCCGTACGAGTTCTTCCAGCGCGGATTGTGCTTCCGGGGCTGTCGAGGCGATGATGGAGAACTTGTTCGTCTCAGACGACATGAACGGGCCTTTGAGGGTGCCGCCGCCCGACGGGGCGCGCAAGGGACGCTGTAAACAGGTGAGCTAACACGATCCTGTAACAGGACCATGCCGGCGGGACGGCACTAAGTACAGTAAAAACAGGGTTTTGAACAAGCGCCTTGCGCCATCGCCCGTGCGTGAAACAACGCAACTCGAATGCACGGTATGTGATGTTACGGCGATTTTCTCTTTACAGGAGGGGAAAATCTGGTAACTCCCCACTCGAAAGTGCCCTTGTAGCTCAGTTGGTAGAGCACCTGATTTGTAATCAGGGGGTCCCGGGTTCGAACCCTGGCGGGGGCACCATTAAAATCAATCACTTAATCAAGTAGGCGTTCCAACGCATTCCGACAGCGTTCCTACTCGCCTGTTCCCGCTCGGTTTTTGCTGGAACGGCTGGCGACTTGGAGATTCACGACATGGCCGCCTGACCCCGCCGCCGTTATTCGGTGGAAGCGATTGGAACGTCGGAAACCTTATGCGATCGGCAGGGTTAGGCGGCCGTAGGGCATGTCTGGAAAATCCCACGAGAGGAAATCCAATGTTTGCAAAGATACTCACCGTTGGCGCATTGTCGCTTGGTCTCGCCACTGCCGCGGTCGCCCAGTCGAGTTCGGGATCCGGATCAGTATCCGGCGGCGTTTCGGGCTCAGGTTCTGCGGGAACCAGCGGATCCGTACCGGGATCGGGAACCACTGGCTCCGGCACGCTCAATGGCAATACGACCACCCCGCTGAATGGAGCAGGACGCGGCGCGCTTGATTCCAATTCGACAGGCAGCACGATCGGCAATTCCGGCGGCTCCAAATGCGCGCCCAACAACCTGCCGCAGGGTTCTGGCTCCGCCACGACCAATAACCTGCCACAGGGTTCCGGCTCCGCCACGACCAACAATCTGCCGCAAGGTTCCGGCTCCGCGACGCCCAATGCGGACGGAACTCTCGCGCCTGGGCAGGCACAAAACTGCTGATCGAGACCTATGTGCGGCAAGCGGAAGGCCTTCTTCTGCTTACCGCTTCAGTTTCTGAAAACCGTGCAGGGCACGGCGTGTGCCCTGATCCTGGCACACAAGTCGATAGCTTCAGCTCTGGTGGCGCGGCCGATCCGCGCTGCATAGCGCGGGCGATAGCCGAAATTGCCGCGTTTCTGCCGCACGACGAGCGCCCGTTCCGAGTTGAGCGGCGCCGGCAGACGGCTGATCGTGGTGGCAAATAGCTGGCTGGCGATATTCGGATTGTAGTGCGCGGAAAGCTGCACGCCCCAGGGCGCCCAATCCGCCGATGCTATCAAGACGCTCTCGTTGAGCCGCCTCGTATTGGCGAGCCGCAGGCAGCCGTCGAGGAAGGGTTTTCCGGGATCGAGAGCCTGAGCCGCCGTCTTCGGCGGATCGCCCTTCCACGTTTCTGCGGAATGGCCGGTAATCGCAAACACGTAGTCGCGCGTCTCGATCGGCAGCCGCCCGGTCGTCAGGAATGTTTCGAGACCTGCTTCGCCCGCATTATAGGCTGCGGCGGCAAGGCCGAGATTGCCAAAACGGTCGCGCAGATTCCTGAGATAGAGAGCGGATGCCGCAAGCGCTTCGATGACATCGAAGCTGTTTCTCAGGCCGCGGATTCTTGCGGTTTCCGGCATGAACTGGGCGATGCCCTCGGCCCCTTTCGGGCTCACCGCATTGGCCCGGAACAGGCTTTCCCGCCAGACCAGCCTCGCGAAAAATTCCGGCGGCAGCCCGTTCTTCTCGGCCAGCCGCTGCATCACCTGACAGAGATCCTGATTGTAGGTTTCGGCGCGGATGCACAATCGGCCAATCTCGTCCGATGCCGCACGCTCGTATCGGCATTCGGGAGCGGCGGGGTCTTCGGCAGCACCGACGCTCCCGCCAGAGGGCAGGAGGGGAGAGGGCGGGAGGGCCAAGGACAAACCCAAGCCTATCTGCATGAGGCGGCGAAACATCATCGACATGCAATATGCCCAACCGGGGCGCAGCTTTAAAGCCTTCCGCGCCAGGACGCTCCAAAAGCGACTGGCACGGATGGTCCGGCACCGGGTCACGGCCCAAGTGATTTTCGCTTGCCTAATCTGCGGGACAACTCTTGCAAAGAGCCCAAAAACTCCAGGCCCGCCGCCTTCGAGACTGCCCTAGTGCATTTTTCCGACGCCGGTATAGGTAAAGCCATGGGCTTCCACCTCCCGCGCGCGATAGACATTGCGCAGGTCGACGAGAACCGGGCTCTTCATGACGGATTTCAGGCGTTCGAGATCGAGTGCGCGAAACTCGTTCCATTCGGTGACGAGAACCGCGACATCGGCGCCTTCGGCGGCCTGATAGGGGCCGTCGGCGAATTCGATAGCCATCAACTGCCGGGCGTTTTCCATGCCTTCCGGATCGTAGCCGGAAACGATCGCGCCGGCATCCTGCAGGGTCTGGACGACGGCGATCGCCGGGCTGTCGCGCATGTCGTCGGTGTTCGGCTTGAAGGTCAGCCCGAAGACGGCGACCTTCTTGCCGCGCACGTCGCCGCCGGCAGCCGCGATCACCTTGCGGCCCATCGCCCGCTTGCGGGTGTCGTTGACGGCGATGGTGGTTTCGATCAGTCGGACCGGGCTTTCATAATCCTGGGCGGTCTTGGCGAGCGCCAGCGTGTCCTTCGGGAAGCAGGAGCCGCCGTAACCGGGGCCGGCATGCAGGAATTTCGAGCCGATGCGGCCGTCGAGACCGATGCCGCGTGAAACGTCCTGGACGTCGGCGCCGACGCGCTCGCAGAGATCGGCCATTTCGTTGATGAAGGTGATCTTCATCGCCAGGAAGGCATTGGCGGCGTATTTGATCAGTTCGGAGGTCCGGCGGCTGGTGAAGAGGAGCGGCGACTGGTTGAGATAGAGCGGACGATAGACTTCCGTCATCACTCCGCGGGCGCGCTCGTCGGAAAGGCCGACGACGATGCGGTCAGGGCGCTTGAAGTCCTCGATCGCAGCGCCTTCGCGTAGGAATTCGGGGTTGGAGACGACGGCGAAATCCGCATCCGGATTGGTTTCGCGGATGATCCGCTCCACTTCGTCGCCGGTGCCGACCGGAACGGTCGACTTGGTGACGATGACCGTGAAGCCGGTCAGCGCTTCGGCGATTTCTCGTGCTGCGGCATGGACATAGCCGAGATCGGCATGGCCGTCGCCGCGGCGCGACGGGGTGCCGACTGCGATGAAGACGACATCGGCATCAGCCACGGCGGGGCCGAGTTCCGTGGTGAAGGAAAGGCGACGGGATTTGACGTTCGATTCGACCAGCGCCTCGAGGCCCGGCTCGAAGATCGGGATGACGCCTTGTTTCAGCGCTTCGATCTTTTCGGCAGCCTTGTCGACGCAGATCACGTCATGTCCGAAATCCGCAAAGCAGGCTCCCGACACGAGGCCGACATAACCCGATCCAACCATCACAATACGCATCAATGATCCTCATCTTTATCCGGTAATCTCACGCGCAGCGGTTTCCTAAGCGCATCCGAAAGGGAATGCAACGCGTCGGATTGGTTGCCTGTGGCGGCTTTGGTCAGGCGTTACCGGAGCGGCCTGGCTGACCAACGTTACGGGGTAATGACAATAGGATTGCTGCTACGGCTTTCCAGGGCGCGATCCCCAGGCGATGAAATCGGGATTGGCGAAATCCAGCATGTCTGCGCGGCCGGTCTTGCCATAGGTAAGCGGTGCCCCGTCGAGCGTGACCGTGCTGCCGCCGGCGGCACGGAGCACGGCGTCTCCGGCGGCCGTGTCCCATTCCATGGTTCGGCCGAAGCGGGGGTAGAGGTCGGCGATACCCTCCGCCAGCAGGCAGAATTTCAGCGAGGAACCAATGCTGCGGATATCGGCGGCGCCTGATTTTTCGAGGAAGGCCTCGGTCTCGGCGGAATTATGCGAGCGGCTCGCAACGCAGATCGGGCGGGCCTCGACCGGCCTTGCGACGACCGGCACCCGGTTCGTCACCGCGAATTCGTCGTCGATCACAAGTTTTTCCGCCCGTCCGCCGCCACCGAGATAGGCGACCTTAAGGGCGGGCGCATAAACGACACCGAGTATCGGCATGCCGTTCTCGATCAGGGCGATGTTGACCGTGAAATCCTCGCGATCGTTGATGAACTCCTTGGTACCGTCGAGCGGATCGACCAGGATGAAGGAGCGTCCCTCGATCGACGGGATGCGCCCCATCGCAACCGATTCTTCCGCGACGACGGGGATGTCGGGAAAGGCTTGGGCGAGTTCGGCGAGGATGATCTCTTCGGCCCGTTCATCCGCCTCCGTGACCGGGGATTTATCAGCCTTGTAGCTGGTGTTGGGTCCGGCCCTGTAGACGTCGAGGATGGCTTTGCCGGCAAGCAGCGCGGCTTTTTCGAAGGTGGCGAGCATGAATTCCATGGCAGCTGGTCACGTCGGTTGGGTAGACTTCCAATGACACGTTTGCCCCGCGCATGGGAGTCTAAAACGGCTCGGCTCAACCGGCCTTGGCGAGATGCTGCTGTGTCGCGTAGAGCGCGATCGCGGCGGCGTTCGAGACGTTGAGCGATTTGATAGCGCCCGGCATGTCGAGACGGGCAAGCGCGTTGACCGTCTCCCGGGTCTTCTGCCGCAGGCCCTTGCCCTCAGAGCCGAGCACGAGAGCGATCCGGCCACCGGCAAACGTGCCTTCGAGCGGGGCGGGGCCTTCCGAATCGAGCCCGATCGTCTGGAAACCGAGCCGGTGCAGTTCTTCGATCGCGTCGGCGAGATTGGTGACCTGTATATAAGGTATGAGTTCCAGCGCGCCGGAGGCGGATTTGGCAAGCACGCCGGATTCGGTCGGGCTATGTCTCTGGGTGGTGATGACCGCGCCGGCGCCGAACGCGACCGCCGAACGCATGATCGCGCCGACATTGTGCGGGTCGGTCACCTGGTCGAGAACCAGCAGGAGCGGACTTGCCTTCAAGGCTT
Source organism: Neorhizobium sp. BETTINA12A (assembly GCF_023006485.1). NCBI lineage: Bacteria > Pseudomonadati > Pseudomonadota > Alphaproteobacteria > Hyphomicrobiales > Rhizobiaceae > Neorhizobium > Neorhizobium sp. BETTINA12A. The sequence continues at coordinate 1,934 of NZ_JALBGW010000098.1, read as the reverse complement.
CCAGGCGCCGAACGGGCAGGGGCCGCGTTTCCAGCATCACGCCCTGGTGGATGGCCTCGGGGCCGAGCACCTTGTCGATATCCTGCGGCGAGACGAATTCGACCGGCAAGGACAACGTCTCCGGTTCGCCGATCTCAAGCCGCGCGAAGGCGTTCTGCGTCACCGACAGCTTGATGAGCTTGCGCTCGGGATTGTCGAGGGCGGCGCGCACCGTGTGCAGGCCATAAAGGAAGACCTGTTCCGGCTGAAGCTGCGGCGGTTTCCAGTCCTTGTTGGATTTCGGCCGCTTCAAGGGCGGCGTCGGAATTTCCCCGCGTTCGCGCTTGGAGTCGCGCACGGCGCGCCGAAGCGTCGCATAATGGGTGTCGCGGGTGGATTTGTCTTGTTTGTCGTCCTTGCTCATCAGGCCTTATAGCCATCCTCGCTCTCCGGGCAAAGCCCTCGACGGGGAGGCGGATCGAAAGAGCGGCTGATTTATTTTCGTCATTTTTGCTTCTTCCTCGTGTTGACAGACGAGAACGAGGCGGTCATATACGCGGCGCAGATCGAGGGGCGGCAAGCTTCAAGGTCTGACGAACTTGGTCTCACGATCCGGACGAAAAACTGGAGAGATGCCCGAGTGGTTAAAGGGGACGGACTGTAAATCCGTTGGCTCAGCCTACGTTGGTTCAAATCCAACTCTCTCCACCATTCGTCTCTGATCGGACACCACACCGCGGGTATAGCTCAATGGTAGAGCAGCAGCCTTCCAAGCTGAATACGCGGGTTCGATTCCCGCTACCCGCTCCACTTTCCTGACCATATAAAGACTGACAAATTACACGCTTTAAAGCGCGTCGATGGTCTGACTGCATCCGTCTTTGCTATTTTTAGCCGCGTCTGCCTTGTCATCTGCCGTGACTGCGGCGACGCACGCTCCTGCTGGAGCCTCGTTTTTTCGTGATCGCCTCGTATTGTCGCGATGATGCTCGCAACTTTTTAAAGCATTCCGGGTAGAAGCTTTTTCGCCGGCACAGAGGCCGCCCCACCACCAGCTATGGAAACTTGTCCATGAAGAAAATACTTGCCGCCGCAGCCCTTGCGACGATGCTCCTGCCGTCCGCGTCGTTTGCTGCTACCGTGCTTTTCCCGAGCGCCGCCCCCGTCGCGCAGATCACCATTCCGGACGCCTGGAACCCGGAGGAAACCGACAGCGGCATCCAGGCCAGTTCCGACGACGGCGCGATCTATCTGTCGATCGACGTCGCAAGCGCCGAGACCACCGATAAGGTCATCGAAGATGTGTTCTCTTTCCTCGGTGAAAATGGCGTCACTGTCGACCCGGCCACTCAGAAACAGTCCGAAGACACGTTCAACGGCATGAAGATGATCAATCTGGACTGGAGTGGCAAGGATAAGGACGGCGCCGTTTCGATCGGCGTCTCGCTCGTCGCGCCGAAGCCGGACAAGCTTCTCGTCATCACCTATTGGGGCACCAAGGGCGAGCAGGAAAAGCACGGCCCGGAACTTGTAGCGCTCATCAGCTCGCTGAAGCCGGCGAAGTAAGAGCCCGATCTGGCACTCACTGAATAGAGGGCCGGCCGTCTCCCGCTTTGAGGGATGACGGTCGGCCCCTTGTTTTCCGGCTGTCATCTAAGCTGCATTGCCTAGTGGAGAGAACACCGCGGAACCGCTCCATCCATAGGGGGTTTCCGTTCGATTTGCCCGGTTCCCCTTGTGCGGGCGCGCGTCGTAATTATGTCTTGCGCATTCTGGTGGAAAGCCTTAAACGGCGACACCAAACCCGGTCGCCGGGTCCACACTTATGTTCACAGGAAGCATTCAATGGCAAAGAGCAAGTTTGAGCGCAACAAGCCGCACGTCAACATTGGCACGATCGGTCACGTTGACCATGGCAAGACGTCGCTGACGGCCGCGATCACGAAGTACTTCGG
>NZ_JALBGW010000097.1:0-18251 GCF_023006485.1 Neorhizobium sp. BETTINA12A | reverse complement strand
CGGCGATGCGCAGCATCCAGCGCAAGGCGGCGGGCTTCGCCTCCGAGGTCGGACCGTTCCTCCGCGACACCGTCCGGAACCTGACGTCGTCCTACTACATGGACGTGGGTCTCGGCGTCGGTCAAAGCGACGGCACGAAGCCCGAGCTGCTGGTCGAGACCATCAGGTCCCTCGACCTCAGCCTCCTCGAAAGCCCACGTCCGGGCGAGTCCGTCATCGCCGACGAGCCCGCCGACGAGATCGCCGACAGCTTCGACACCGTCGCCAAGGACTATCTGAAGCTTCGGCCGCATGAGAAGGCCAACTTCAACACGATGCTTCTCAACTCGGAATCCGAGGGCCTTCCCGTCAAACTCGCCGAGCACATGGCGGCCCTGATGGAGAAGGAGGCGACGCTAAGGTGCGACCTCGTCATCACCCATGACGACGCCGCGCAGCTCCGCCGCATCTACGAGCAGCAGAACCGCAGGATCGGCTACGAGGTCGACAGCGCCCTGACGAGCGAGGCGGCCCGCAACTTCCTGTCGCGACTGCGCGTCGGCATCATCAGCCCGGACGTCCTCGACGAGAACTACGGCAAGGCGCACGACATCGTCATCCTTCATAGCGTGGTCTCGCGCAAGGCCGACGTCCGCTGGGCGAGAGTGGCGGCCGCGGCCGAGCAGCCGTTCGAGGCTCACGTTCCCGCGTCGCACTCCCGCAAGAAGCCGTTCCACAAGGGAGACACCACTTCGGGCACCTATCTGACCTCGCCCAGCCGCGTGCCGGCGTCGGAGGCATATCTCGACGCGCTTCACGGTTGCCTATCGCAGGGAGCGACGCCGGGCGACCACTGGGTGCCGCTGCAGGAGGTGGAATTCCAGTCAGGCGCGGTGAAGGACCTGATGAACAAGGCGCACCGCCTCGCCGAATGGGTCATGACCTACGACCGGATCGCCGACCGCAGGCTTCTCGCTAACGACGAGAGACGAATCCTGCGCTACTACAGCTCGCCTCGGTCCGACCACAACGTCATCATCTCGACGGAGATCAACGCGAAGAAGCTCGGGGAGCGGCTGGTCAAGGATTTGAAGATCGCCATCCCGCACGCCACGGGGGCGGAGATCGACGAGATCGTATCGGCTGTCCATCGCCAGTCGGCAAGCCTGTCCGGGGCGGTCGTCATGCGCGGCGCAGAGCGCGTCAACCATGCGCACGAGCTGCTCGGTCTTGTGCTTGCGAGACGGGAGCTGGAGGCGCTGCTGCGGCAGGACGCCGCCGCGGAGATGCAGCGCACGGCCTGGTTCTTCATCGACGACTTCATCCCGTGGCTCGAACTCGGAAGCCATCGTGCCGACATCATGGCGGTGAACTTCGCCAAGGTGGACGGCAAGCTTCTTCTCCGGATCGCGGTGGGCGAGGCCAAGTTCGTCTCCTACGCCGGCATGGGTGAGCACAAGAAGCATTCTTTGGAGCAGCTCACCAGCACGGTGGCGACGCTCACCCGGAGACTTGCGAGCGGCGACGGCACCATCGACCCGCTGGCGTGGCGCTCCCGCGTCGCAGACCTCGTGCTCGAGCATATCGACCCTTTCGACCACATCGACGGGACGACGTTCGAGGAGTGGCTTGCCGCGCTGCGCGACGGATCGCTTCCGATAACCGTGTCCGGCCACAGCGTCGTCTACGTGCACGACATGGAGGAGGATCCGAAGAACGAGGCGTTCGTTCCGGATCACGAGGTCCATCCCGCCTCGCAGCGCAGGCTGCTGGCCCAGTGGGTCTACGGCCGGCCATCCATCGCTGGCGGCTTCAAGGATCTGCTGAACGAGGCCGCGCCGTCGCGGCTCCGCGTGCCGCCGGAATGGCCGGGAAACCCCTATGCCGGACCGCTTCTCGTCGTGCCGCCCGCGAGTTCGGACGTGCCGCAACTGATGGAGGACGAGGTGGCCGTGGTCGAAGCGACACCCGTCGCGGAGGCCGACGCGTCTCCGCCGCCCCCCGTAGTGACCGATGAACCGGCCGTGGAGCAGATTCTTGAAGAGGTAGCGCCGTTGGAAGAGCCGTCGGCGCCGCCCTCGGGATGGCTTCCATCCGTTTGGAACGCCCTGTCGGCGATGCGGCGGTCGGGTCAGACGACCGCGGGCGAGCAATGGCTCGACGGAGAGGTCGACAAGCTGCGCGACGCGCTTCAAGCCGAGGCCATGCACGCCGCGATCATCGAGCGGCGGCTCACCCCGAACTCCGCGGTCCTCACGTTGGACGGCAGCAAGGGGGTGACGGTCGCATGGCTCGAGAAGAAGCAGACGGACCTGCTGACGCGATATGGCGTGGACATCGGACGGATCACGCCGCTGACCGGCAAGATCGCGGTGTCGATCAACAGGCCGAAGCGGTCGGTGGTGCATCTCTCCGACGCGTGGATGAAGCGCGATCTCGAGCCGAGCGCCCCTGTGTCGAACGGCGCGCTCGTGCTGGGCGAGACCGAGCTTTCCGGCGAAATGCTGTACATGCCGCTGTTCGGCCCGTTCGGGGAAATCCCGAGGGCCGCGCCGCACACGATCGTCTCCGGCTCGACCGGCAGCGGGAAGGGCATCCTGGCGTCCAACCTGATCCTCGATCTCTGTGCGTTCAACTCGCCTGACAACCTGCGCCTCTACATGGTGGATCCGAAAGCCGGGGTCGACTACGGCTGGATGACAAGGCTGCCGCATCTGGAGGGCGAGATCGTCGGCGACAAGGAGCAGGCTCTCGAGCTGTTCCGAGGCCTCGTCGTCGAGATGGAGAGGAGATATGAGACACTGCGGGACGCGGGCGTTGCCAACATCAATCTCTATTGGCGGCTTCCTCCGGAGCAAAGACCGGTCGCCATGCCGCGTATCGTCCTCGTCTTCGACGAGGTGGCGAACTGGATGCAGGACGAGGACTTCAAGGAGCAGGTGTCGCCGCTCATCAACGAGATCGCCACCAAGTCGCGGGCGTCGGGCATCCACATGGTGATGATCTACCAGCGGGCCGACAATCAGGTGATGTCGATGCAGCTCCGCACGAACCTGGGCAACAAGCTGGTGCTGAGGCTCGGCGACGAGGGGAGCTCGAAGGTCGCGCTCGGGGACAAGGGTGCAGAGAAGCTGCTTGGGCAGGGGCACCTGATCGCAAAGCTCGACAGCGATGAAAAGATCTACGCGCAGGTTCCCTTCCTCGATCCGGAGGAGGAGACCGCGGTCATAGCCGAGGCCATCGTGATGGGCTGGCGCGCTTCAGCGGCCGGCCGCTGGGAATGAATCAGGAGGGCGCTCAGGGGCTCGCGGCGTTGAGCGCCCAAATTTCCTCGTCGATCCGCAGGCTCTCGCGATGCGTGACAGATAGTAGGCTTCCGCCTCTCGGTCGATGACGCAGGTCTCGACGGCGGCGACGCCACTCGACGGGACCTCCAGGTCGCAGCCGTAATGGATGACGACGACCCTTCGTCGGGTGACAGCGTGCTGCCCGGAGGGAGGAGCGCGCTAACTTGATTCATCGTCGGCGAGCGCTGCCGTCGCGACTACGTCCGCGTATCCCATATATTCCGCGACGAGCGGATCGATCAAGAGTTCTTCCATGTCAACTTCTCCGTGACGTTGAGCCAGCTTGTTTGAACTCGCGGCGTAGGAAACGGCTTCCAGCGGTGTATCTGCTACTCACGACGGTCCGACGGTGCGATCGACTTCGGTCTGGACAGGCGCGGATTTCGCTTGTTAGAAATGGGCAACGGAGATCGCAATGGATTCCACGCCTGCCGACAATGCCTCTAAGGACAGGACTGTTGCGCTAGGAAAGCGGGTGGGTGGCAGTCTCTATCTCCATCGGTCAGCGCAGGACCGTCTTTTAGGCCAGGACGGCGAACTTCTCCTAAGAGCATTGGCTCGCGCGCCAGACGTCGAATGGAACGTCTCGAAGACGGGCGCTGGAAAAGTCTCCCTGCTTCTCTACGAGGACTTCTCTCTTCACGCATTTCCCGCGCTGCTGCGCGCCACCACGATCGATCTTTCCACGGGCGCAACGAAGCTTACGGACTATTCCAAACGGGCCAATCCGCCGATCCTGCATCGCAAGGAGCTTCTCCTTCCGTCGGACGACGCCCGAATCCCGGCATTCGCCGCCATCACCCGCCTGGCGGAGGAGAAGGGGCTGTTCACGGATACGAAGACGATCGGAACGCGGGAGGCCTGGAACCTTTTGGTGAAAGAGGCGGGTCTGCGCATCGACGGGCCGAGACTGCTCCACGCGGACGCCGGTCACATCGAGGTGAGCAGGGAAAAGACCGCTATCACCCGCGTCGGACTGTCGTCACCGGTCGCCGCCATGATTGAGTGTGGAATGCTGACGAAGGACGACGGCCTGTTCGACTACGGCTGCGGAATCGGTGACGACGTCGCCGCGCTTCAGGCGGACGGATACGCCGCCTGGGGCTGGGATCCGGCCCATCGTCCGGACGGCCGCAGAGCGCCAGCCGACATAGTGAACCTGGGCTTCGTGATCAACGTCATCGAAGACCCGCGCGAACGCGAGGAGACGCTGCGGGCGGCTTGGGGCTTCGCGAGGAAAGGAATGACGGTTAGCTCAATGCTGGCGGGCCGTGTCGACGTATCGCGACAGAGGCCGCATGGAGACGGCTATCTCACGATGCGCTCGACATTCCAGCGCTACTACGCGCAGGACGAACTCATGCTGTTCGTCAGCCAGAGCCTGGGCGAGCGCGTCACGCCGCTCGGGCAGGGGATCGTCGCCGTCTTCCGTGACAAGGAGCTCGAGCAGCGGGTCGCGATGCGGAAGCGCTCCCGCGCCGACGCGATCATCAGGAGACACGCTCTTCCCCGGCCAGTGCGGGCGCCGCGCGAGGCAGCGCCGCCACGTCCGTCGCTCGTGGAGCGGATTTCAAGCGAGACGGCGTCGCTCTGGGAGACGGCGCTCTCCCTCGGCCGGCTGCCGACCGCCGACGAGGTAGATCTCGCGGTGATGGTCTCCCTTTCCGAGAAGAACGTCAGCCTCGCCCGCGCGATGCAGGCCTGTTCCGCCCTGTTCGACATGCCCCTGCTTGACGAGGTCGCGGCGGCCCGGCGGGAGGACCTCCTCGTCGAGACGGCTCTCTCGATCTTTCCGGGCGCCCCGCGCTACGCCAGCCTCCCGGTCTCGATGCAGAGAGACGTCCGTCACTTCTTCGGGAGCCACGCCGCGCTTTCGGCCCAGGCGACGAGCGAACTCAGCGCGCTCAGGAACGCCTCGAACCTGCAGGAGGCGTTTGACAAGGCCGTCGACGAGGGGGTGGCTTCGCTGCACGGCGGCGTGCTTCGCTTCGCCGGAACGAGTGCGACGCGGCTTCCTGTCGCCATTCGGATCATGCTCGGATGCGCGGAGATCGTGCGACCCGGCTTTTCGCAGGGCGACGTGTTCGAAATCGGGCCTAAACCGGCGACCCTGAAGGCTATCACCGTCGCCGACATGGAGACCCCTCTTCCCAGGATGCTCGAGATCGTCGACGTCGAGCTTGGCCGTGCCTCATCACGCGAGCGTAAGGCGCGGGATCAGATTCTATATCTAAAGTCTCTCTATCTGCCGATTGAAGATCCAAAGCGAAGTGCTCAGGCCGCTTTGGATGAAAGGCTTCTGGCATCGAATGTGGTAACCAGAGAAGGAAAAGGCCCTGCCGGACGCGTTCTTAATGAAATTCTCACTAAATCGCGGAACAAGTCCTAACGACAGATCTCGCAGGCCACAGTCAACGTTTCGAAGTTCGAAAATGGCTGCCGGGTTCGCGTCGGTGTTGCATCGGAAATGGCCCTCGTCATGCAGACATGGACGGCTGAGCGCCGAGCCGCGTTGCCGCGGCTCTTCGCTTAATAGGGTTGGCAGGCCGCTCGCTCCCGCGGCCTGGGACGTTCATTGTTTACTCGGCATCTATGGTGAATTCGTGCCGGAAGCCTTCCGAGCCCTTTGAACGTTCTGAAAGTCATCCACGAATCTCGACAGCTCATTGAACAGGTCTGCGTCCATGATCCGGGTTCCTATCGGAGTGCGCCTGCTGACCTTCAAGCCAAAGTCGTCGAGGACGAAGGCGCCGCTGGACATAGACCGCGTCCACTCAGCTAGACCGTTGACGATTTGCGACGCGTCCTCCGGTAGGTCCCCTGCAGGCACAGGAACGCTTTCATCGATGATATGCTTCAAGACGTTGCAGCGCTGGGTGAGCTCGAAAACGATTTGCTTCAGCCTCTCCACGACGAACGATGTCGAAGAATCCATGTTGGAGGTGTCTATCCTCTCGACCTCGTCATGCGCGATCGGCCTATCCGCATCGATGTTAAGGACTTCATGGAACGCAGTCCGCCAGATCTTGAGCATGCCGCGGTAGTAGTTGTAAAGCGTCTGAACGCTGGGGAATTCCGGGTTGCGAAGAGCCCCCCGTTCGCACACTAAAGGCGCCGTCGGCAGCGTAGGAGTCCTGGCCCCCACCATCGAACGGCAGACACCCCTTATGGCCTCGAGATTGGCTCTCTCGCGGCTGCCCTCCGGGCAGGCCGCAATGAGCGCGTCGGACTTGGCATCGGCAATTGCTACCACCGCCCCCTTTCTCGACGCCATCATGCCACCTCCATCGCAGAGGTGATAGCAGGAAGACTACTGGTTTCTGTCGTGAGCGCTATGGATCCTGCGATCGCGGCGTCCATAAGAGCACGCACTTCGGCTTCGAGCCCGACGTCACGGAGTTTGAGTTCGCCTTCAGCGAGTAGCCGAGTGTCGTCCGCTGACACCCGCCCGACTAGCAACTGTGCATATTGGTCCATGGCCTGCTTGCACTGGTCCTGGCTGATCGAGGGCATAAGCCGTGGGGGTGTGAAGCCAGAATTGTGCAATACAAGGTCAATGTAAAGGTCTCGGCTCTGCTCGACACGAGGTTCGCCAAGTACCGGATAAATGCGGCTCGCTGCCGTCAGCCACACGTTGCGTTGGAAGGGAGTCACCTCGGTATATTCAATGACCGACTCCCTGCTGCCAGCGACCAGAGTCACCCCATCGGTAACGACTTCGTCCATCAGACGGACGGATGCGTTGCAAAGCAGTTCGACATTGAAAATCGAGCTCTCAGTCACGACCTGATCGTCCTTAACGGCAATGAGCTGCTGCTGAAGCACATCGCACCTGTTCCTGAAGGCGTCCTTGCTCACTGTGCCCTGCTTAAAGTGGGTCTCCAGCATGCCTACCTCCAGATTGATTCGGCTTTCCTCCTTGGCAAGATGCTCACGTTTTTCGCAAAGCTTGGTTCCGTAAGCCGTCAATTGCAAAAGGAAGGGCGGCCCTGAGACGAAGTGCCTGCACATGATGCAGTTGTGTCGTCCGCCGGGAACTGGGCCGTGGATCGCCTTTGCAATGTCGTCACCGCTCGAACGGAGCAGTGGCCCGCCGTCATGGCAACGCGTGCAGTCCCAAGGGCAGAATCCGAAATCAACGTTACAGAATTCAACACTTGAGCCGGCGTCGACGACCTCTTCCCATTGCGCAGGGGACAGCGACACGGTTCGAAGTCTCGCCTCTTCGATGCTCATCGTCCTGCAGTCGTCTATCAGCTTTCGAGCGGCTTGCGTATTCTCGGCAGCCTTGGAAATGAAATCCTCAATTTCCGCCGGTGAGAATTTCAGGTAATAGGCAGTCATCATGAGCGTTGAGTGGCCCGCAATGAATTTGCTGATGATCTCGAGCGGCATGCCGCTTCGGCGGAGGTCTGTGATGCCCCTCACTCTTAGCCCGTGGAGACCGTACAGCGGCCGCCATTGTCCGTTCGCTTCGCGGCGGATTAGCTGAATAGCTTGGTCCGGATTTATGGCCGCATAGCGGACCTCGGCCTCTCTGAGCACCTCGGTCCACATCCTCTCAAGTTCATGGTGACTTATTATCCTTCCCAGGTGCGGCTTGGTGGGAGTGGGGAACATGCGCATGAGAGGAAATATATCCGGCATGTTTTTCTTGGCTTTATTCGATACTCTCTTTTCGGAATCCAAGTATATTTCGGGAGAAATCGGCTTGGTTATGGGGTTGAACTTCTCCTGCCATTTTCTCAGTTGGTAAAGCGACTTATGAAGCCTTTCGTGCTCCCAGGGAATTTCATGTGGCTCACCGGTTTTATTTGTGTTGATGAAAAATCCGGAGATGTCCTTAAGCGGGTCGCGGATAAGACGCGCATAGCCCCGCCCTTCGAAGTCTCGGCGCGGCTTAGCAGCCGCGTCCGCCCAGTATCCCGCCAAGGCGCCTTCATTATCCTCCCAAGCCATTGCATCCGCATTGAACCGCGTCACATCGCCTTCTCCGCTGTCGAGGCGTCTAAGACTGCCCATCCGTACGGGAATATCGAACGCCGCCCTTAGCAGAGTTGGGCCAACTGGGCAGAAGATTTCTTCTGTTTGGCCGTTTCTGACGATGTTGACTTTGAAGACCTTCGCTAGACCAGGCCAGCCATCTTCACCTTCGTCAAGTAGATCGCGGACGAGCCAATGAATTCTTTCCGGGAGAGGACGAGCTGCTGCAGTCGTCCGGCGCCGCGTGGTCTTCCCAACCTCGTTCTTCGTCGTCTGGACTTCGCGTTCCGAAATTAATGGAAACAAGTCTTCTCGACCACTGTCCGACTCCAGATTTTCCAACATGTGGTCGCAAAAGTTACGCGCAGTTTTGACTGCATCAACGACATGCTGGGTGAAGGACCCAACTCGCTTTTTCATATACTGCGAGAAGGAGACATCCCTGTTTCGCGACGCCGACAGCAGTAGCAAATCCTGCCCTGGAGCAGTCTCGTCCAGCCAACTGGCGACATATCGGACAGCAGTGATCGCTTTTGACGGATCGACGGTGTTCTCGGCTTCGAACGATTTGAAATGACGCAAGATCTCGCTCCGGCGCGGATCCGTCATCTCCGCCTGAAATGCGACCCACGTGTCCCTCCTTCCTACAGCCCTCCTGTGCTGCCTCGCCTTTTCCTCAAGCTTCGCGTCGGGATAAATCTTTGAGAGACCGAGAACGAACTGAGAAGCGCACTGAAGATTCAGTGGATTGGCGCCGAATATCCCCGCCTTCCACCTTAAGCCGTCTTCACTTCTGAGATGATCGACGAGGCGTTGGATCAGCTCAACCGGTGCATCTTGAGGATCGTCAAGGCCGGTGGTGCACATCGCGAACAGCGTGATCAGACGCTCCATCATCGACGAGGCATTTCCTTTATCGGCTACACGCTGCAGAAAATCGAAGGCGCCGACGTCGTCCAGCAGTTCTCTTAGCTGAACGCCGAAGCTCGCTTGATTGTTTAAGTGCGTGCAGATCTTGGCGTTCAGATGCCGCTGTTTCTTAAGTACGTTCCAAGGAGAAAACACCACGCCTTCATCGAAAATGAGATCGGCAGCGGCTATCTCGGAGTCCTTCAATTGCCGATTCGACGCCATCTTGCGTATTCGCTGCAGCGCGGTCTGCACTTCGGCAGTAAGCGGTGCCCCGTCGTTGAAGGCATCCTCGTCTGTCAGATTAAGAAAGACGGTGTTGCCGTTTCGATCCTGAAAAGACAACATTTCAAGCCTCCCTACGGTAGTGGGCAAACTGGTGCGCCATGTCGAAAACGGTGTCGCGCATAGCCTTGAAGGATTCAGTCCGGGATTGGCCTTGCGAGTATCGGTTCAACAAATCTGAAATCTCCGAGTTTTGAAGCCTGGTATAGACCCGATGAGCTTCGAAACTTCGGTGATGCATGCTTCGCTGGATGACTTCGCCGGGGACTCCCGCAGTCCAAAGATATCGCCCGTAAAAGTGCCTGCAGCCATGAGGCGTCGTCCCTGCGGCTTTTTGTACAGCAAGGTTTGGATCGTCATAAATCTGGCTGAGCCTGGCGATCGCGGATCCCCACGATGACTTGAATGCGCTGATCGTGTACGGATCACCTACCTGTCCGCCGCCGCTACCGGCGGTACGTCCGGTCGACACCAAAAGATACGGGTGGTCACCCGCCCATTTAGGACGGCGCGCCATCAGGCGCGGGCGTGTCACGAAAATGTACCGCTTCAGGAGGTCAGTAGTTCGGGCGACCAAAGGTGCTATCGGTAGAAAAAAGCCTGGTGTGCCAACGTCGTCCTCGGACATTCCTTTCCATCCGGCCCAGAGACGGTCCTTTACTGAGTTCCGGGGCGCCAACCCGAATCCTTGCAAGTACTCCTGTCGGGTCATTTGCCCCCCACCAGGGCGTCGGAGCCTACCCCATTGAGGATGGTGAAAGTGAACCGACACTTTACCATCATTGAATTGAACGTCGGAGACGAAGAGGTGAAACCCCTCGCTCTGTCTCAATCCGAACAGCACAAGAAGGTGCGCAAGCAGTTCTGCGGTCTCGTCCCAATCATCGACACTGCGCTTGAAGCCCAAAAACAAGAGAGGAATGACGTAGCTTGAAGGAAACGATGGGACGGTCTGGGTAGGAGCTGGGCCGTTGTTTACGATACCACCGAAGCGGTGGGCTGCCTTTCGCTGCTTCGTATCGAGGTGTCCAAGTAGCCCGCGCTTCTTCCTGAATGCGACTTCCGCCGCGAGCCGAAAAGCAGTGACGGGATCCGGCGTCCAACTTTCTGTCGTCGCAGCCTGAACCCATCCGGAATTGAGATCGGCGTCGCCACTGCATTCGATGTAGTGCGTGACCCGTTTAAGGATATGATTAGCCCTGCGCTTACCACGAGCAGTCCAGTAGAGCTTGGTATCATCGAGCCACCTGCCCTGGACCTCCGCGCCCGTTCCATCTCGGAGAGCTAGTGCAAAGCCCTTCAGAAGCCGTCGCTCGACTTCCGACCGCCGGCTGGCCATGAGACCAGAATCAGACATGAGGCGGCTCATCGAATGATCGATGAACAAGCCCACCGAGCGGGCATGATCCAGCATCCAATTGTAACCACGGGCATCATTATCCAAGAAGAATTCCTGGATCTTCTCATCCCGAGTGACGGTCAGTCGGCCAGCACTGCCAGGGAATACCGTGTACAACTGGGGCCAGCGCCGATACACGCCCTCGATTTTCGACTTTTGACGCACGACCATAAAGTATTTGCCACGCTCGAGCAGACCATATTGGACGTCACGAGCTTTTCTTGGCTTGGCGGTCTTTTTCGACATGTAACCTCAACGATTGAGCGAGCCACAACCCCCGCAAAGTTGCGAGCGGTTTGGCAAGCGAAGTGATAAAATGAAGGGACGCGCGGCCGAGTAAGTCGGACGGACAATATCAGACATCCTCGCGCGCAACCGGAACATTTGCGGCCGACACTTGGACGGAATTCACCCCTCAGAAGGACTCGTCGTCCGTCCGCACTGCAGTCTTCAACATCCGCGAATCGGACGTCGGATCAACGATAACGAGATCTACTATCCATATCGCCACAAACCGGAGCGCCCACAGGCAGAGCTGTGTCCTCCAGCAACCATAGGGAATTGGGGCATTTTTCGCGCACGGGAGCGCCGATTGAAAACCGGCATTAGCCTCTGGTGCAATGGGGAAGTTCGTGGTACTAATGCTGCATACGACCCCCTTTCTTGGTACGACAGGGGATCGGATAGCAGAGTAGACGCGTTCCCGCGCGTCTACTCAGACCCCCCTTAGCGAATCGGATGTCCGACCGTAGTCCATACGGACGTCGGAGGCAATCGTTGACGGACGAAGACTAAATGTCCTCTGAACTTTTCCGTGAAATTGTGGCTCAATATGTGACTGGCTTAGCCGACAAAGAACGCGAGCTTCAGGACTTCCGAGCGAAATCCGCTGACTATATTGCGTTTTTGGAGGCCGAAATTGAGTCCGACCGGCAGCGCGTCAAGCGGCTTCAGGAGGAGATCGAGAACGAAAACGGTTCAGTGGAGGTTCCTCGTCCCAGCCTTCCCACCGCCCTCGCGAAAAACGTACCACCTTTTGACGAAGTCACCGCTCCGACCCGGAAATCGGAAAAGCAGTCGCCGATGATCCGTGAAGCCGCCAAAAAAATCCTATCAGATGCGGGCGGAGTTGCGATGATGCAGAATGAGATCAGGGTCAGGATGGAAGAGTTGGGCTACGAGATAATTTCAGATGACGCCAACGACCTGATAAAGGTTGCCCTGAAGCGCAGCAAAGAATTTGAACACATTCCTGGAAAAGGGTGGACATTGGCCAGATGACGCTGCTGCGAGCGTTGTAAGATTGCCTGAGTCCTCGCCGGCGTGAACGGAGATTGCCCTGAGCGGCGGATTTGGATGAGGTGTGTTGTCCAACCCCGCCTTCGGACGTTCCAGGAAATGGCTTTCAGGCGAAGGACGTCCCTCGTTCGAACGGGCGTTGGCGTCAGACGGATCGTGAAACCAAGCCCGTCCCCCGGCCTCAGGCGGCGAAACTACCCAATACTCTGAGAGCCTGGCTAAGGCGCCGCGGCCGCAAAGCCCTGAAATACGAGAGAACCGGCGAGCACATGCTGGCACCACCGGTGCCTCTCGAGTTAGTTTCAACAAGGCAAGACGGGCGCTGGCGCCGACGTCCTCTCGAGGACGACCGGATAAGCCGGTCGTCCTTCTCGACCAAGGCCCGGCACCTAACAGGAATCAACATTGTCTACCGACCACCAGTAGATCGCCGCATTGAAGCTTGAGATCTAGGAATGCTGCGCGCCGGTTCGATCGAGGGTCAGAGCGAGCATCGGAAGAAGAGACGGTCTCGGTATATCCGGCACTAGCTATCAGGGTTGAGTCGGATCGTGCGCTTTAGGAGTAGTTCTGACACCATTGTCAGCAGCTTCTCCCGTTCCAAAAGCAGGTGATCTTTTACTTTCCTCCACTCCTCGAGGAGGATGTTTCCAACCTCTTCCGACAGCGCGCCTGAAAACCTGGCACTTCGCTCTAGCTGCCGTCGGTCGGCTTGAAATTGCGGAACTCGGCCCATTCCCCAAGTGGCAACCATTAATCCGGCGGTTTTAGTCGCCGTGTCGAGATCGGATCCAAGATGGCCTCCAGCACCCGTGCTCTTGCTGCCAAGTTCGATTTCCTCCGCGGCGAGGCCCGCTAGGGAAATTCTAATTTGGGCTCGCAGATCATCTTCAGTGGACATCACGAGATCTTTGGTTTTGTAGCGGACCTGGCCCCCAGGCTGAATTCCCCGAGATTCGAAGATCGTACCGGCCAACTCGATGGTAATCCCTTCAATAAAGTCGCAGGACAGGGCGGCTATGGCATGCCCACATTCGTGGACGGCGATGCGATAAAGCACGTCGTCCGGAAGGCTGACCTTCGCCGGCATACCCGCTTCGACGTCCACCAGGGTTACCTCCCGGCCCGCCGAGCGAGCGGACCTCTTTATCGCCCTTGCTACACGCTCCAAATCGGCTGCGCTGAAGTCTTCGAGCTGGTCTGTCCAGCGGCGAATTCGTTCAGAACCGAAGCTTCCTAGATGATAGGAGAGAATATCTGCTCGCTCCTCCCGCGTCGGCAGACCCACGAAGATCTGCCGTTCGAAGCGGCCGGAGCGGAGTACTGCGGGTTCGATGTCGTCGACACGATTTGTCGCAGCAAGCATTACCACTCCCGGAGTATCGCGGCTTGTCAGCTCTAAGAAAGTGTTGACGACCTGAGTCTCATAGTAAACATTTCTACTGTCGTGTCCGCGGTTCCCAATTGAGTCGAGCTCATCGATGAATAGAAGCGCACCGGCCTTGGACGCGGCAGCCTCTTCGAAAGAGGAACGCATCGATTTGAGCATGTCGCCTAGATAGCCTCCTCCTGCCGACTGCCACTGGCCCGCCGAGGTCGAGACGAAAGCCACTCCCAACTCAGCAGCAAGTGCTGCGGCGCACATCGTTTTGCCCACGCCAGGCGGACCGATCAGAACCGCCGCCCTGTCGACGTTCGACCACTCGAGCTTTCTGGCGCGCCAGGCAGCCAGATCGGTAGCGAGTTCTGACGCCCAAAGACGGACCGACACGAAGCCCGGCAGTTCCGAAAGCTTGGGGACCGAGACACTTGAATCCTTTTCGCCCTTCGGGGTCTGATAGGTCGATTTGTCAAGCGACTGACGGCAGAGCAGTGCGTCGATCTCGTCCCAGGTTCCATTCGCCACTCGGCGGGCTGTGTCTGCATCGACTTTGCTTCGCCCGGTCAGCTTTCGAATTGCCTGCACATGTCTTGGTGTTGGATTGTCAACATACAGGATTTCGTCCGCTGCCATCCTTGCCTTGGCTGGAAGGACGTCGAAGCTGTCGGCGATCACGATCGTCTGTGCTGAGTACCGCAGGACGTCGAGATCTACCTTCCTCTTTGTTCCGCCCTCGATTGTGACGACCCGATGCCTCGATGTCTCAGCATTAAAAAACGCTTGACGCTGACCGGAGAGGAGAAGCTCTCCCGCGCGATGAAACCGTCCGACCCAATGCTTGTCAACAATGACGATGATCAGGCCTGGCAGGTCGCTTCGAAACTGGGCGGTATGGCGGAGGGTTCGACGGAGTACAAAATAGCTCAGCATGACTCCCGGCCGCTTGCGGAGTTCCTTGAAGGCACCAGCGGTGATCCTGTGCCTCATGTTCTTATGACCGCCTGTGCTTGGCAGAGTCGATACCGACCATCCAACTCCAACTCCAAGGATTCGTCATCGTCTTCGAAAGAGGCGAACAATAGACCGGTGCGCGCGTTGTCGTTTTCAAAGACACCGATGCGCTTGCTCCTCGTCATCCGGCGGCCTTCAATCAAGAGCGGGTGCCCATCCACCGCTCCCTCCAGACAAGTGACCCAGCGATAGGCGCGCTTCCTGTCGCCGAGTACTGGTTCGCGCGACAGTACGAGCACGGACGAGGTGTCTGCGTCGATCTGCGTGTGATGATCGAGAAGCTGAAGCACATCAGTGCGTTCAAGGATTCGGATTGACATGATTCGCTCTCTTTAAAATATCGATCAGCGCTAAATTGCATTATGGCGCCGATTCGAATCATATTTTCGCCGATTGATGGCTGATTTACGAGCGTGTTGTCAACAGTTTTGAATCCTGAAATTGATGGCGGATGGAGACCGTGCACCGCCTTCTTCACGCGGCAAGGGAAGCCCTTGACCTCAGTCAGACTGACGTCGCGAAAGCGACGGGTGTATCGACGCGCACCATCCACAGAATGGAGAGTGAACAAGGAATCGTTGGATTCGACATCCTGGGCAAATTGCGGAGCCATTTTGAAAGTCTCGGGGTGACGTTGGTCGCACCGGTAGAGCGGGAAAAATGGGCTATCACGTTCAGCACCGAACTAGCGCCTCCGCCAAGCCCCGATGCTGCGGACGATCTTTACCACCCGGTGCCCGGCCGCGTTCTCAGAGCAGCGCGCGTACTGGCGGGGCTAACTCAAGCTGAGCTCGCCGCTCGTTCTAGTATTGCCCATACGACCGTGCGCCGCCTTGAGAAGGGCGGAAGCGTCGGTGCTGAAAAAGTCTACGTGCTACAACGATCCATCGAGGAGCAAGGGGTCGAGTTCGTGAAGCCTCTGAGGGAGAGACCATGGTGGACGCTCCGGCGATGAGTCGGCGTGCGTTCCGGGAAGAGCGGGCCCGCCCAGTTGAATGCATAAGGTGGTAGCCACTTCTTCCCCACTGTGAAGCCAGCTTGAAAGTCGCCGTCACTCGGCGCCGCGGCAAAGTGCAACTCGGTTTCGGTTGCTGAGCTACTCTACAAGCCCGGCCGATGGCCGGGTCCAGATCGGCTTCGCCGACATGGTCGGCCTACGGCCGGAGTCTTTAGGCCAAAGGTAGCCGGTGATCTCGGGCCGTACATGTGGCGATGGCCCGATCACCGGCCCTTTGACGAAAACGGAATGCGAGCTTTGCTCGCATGACTCTTTCCCGCCTAGCGGCGAGTGTTCGATCCCCTAGAGAGATCGAACACCGATCCCATCCTCGGTCAGTGGTAAACAGTGGGAAGAAAAGTGCCACCCTTAAATGAGCGCAGGATTCCTAATCCTGAGGCCGATGGTTCGAATCCATCTGGGATCACCACCCTCGTTCATCGCGCAATCGTCGACGTCTGGTCCATCCGGTTCGGCCGCCTTACCAAGCGAAAGGCGCCGCGGCGGGCGGCGCCGAGAAGTGCCGCAATCAGCCAGCCGCAGAACAATCCCCCCGCCGCCCAGGTGAGACCTGCGAAATCCACCGGCACGCCTGGGACAAAATCGCGCCAGGCATTCGCAAACGTCGTCGAATCGGGATTGCGCATCACCACGAACGGCTTGGTGAACGGCGGCGCCAGGGTCAGCTCTTTCTGTTGCTCGGCGAGCATCTCGTAACGCGAAAAAGTCCGCCGCATCGCTTCGCCCTGATTGCGCAGGAAGATCTGCGGCGAGGCGGAATAGATGTTGAGCGCCTCCTGGCGGTCGAGGCCGTTGTGGTTGGCCTGGGCGTCGAATTCCGAGATCATGATCTTGAGCTCGTCGAGCGCGCCGCCGATCCGCTGGCGGTATTGCTGCGCAAATTCCGGCGCCTGGGAGAAGAAGATCCCGCCCAGCAGCGCCATCGCCATCGTCAGCATTCGTCCAAGCATGAGCATGGCAAAACCTCGATTGTTTTGCCGATCAACGATGCCGGGCCGTCAAAGGTTGCCTCATTTCACCCGCACATGCTCCATGCGGAAGCCGAGGCCGATCAGCCGGCCGGCGAGATGGGCAAGCAGCGGAAAACGGGCGATCCCCCGGATGAAGGCCGGCGGGCCCCGGCGCTTCCGGTCGTCTCCCTCATCAGTGCGCCGGCTGCTGCGCATCATCAACTGCAGCTTCTGCGTTGCCCTGGTTGGAAAACTGCGCCGCTTTTCGACGGCTGCGAGATCCGCTTCAGTCAGACGCTTGTCGCGCAGCGGTGCGGCCAGAATATTGGCGGCCGCCACGGCATCCTGGATCGCCAGATTGACGCCGACGCCGCCGATCGGCGACATCGCATGCGCCGCGTCGCCGATGCAGATCAACCCCGTCCGCCACCACTGCTTCAGCCGGTCGATCCGCACCGTCAGCAGGTTGGTATCCTCGAAACTGCGGACCTCCTGCATCCGCTCGGCCGGCAGCGGTGAAACGTCGATCACCATCTGCCGAAAAGCCTCGATGCCCCTCTCGCGGATCTCCGCGAACGTGGTGCGGCGGATCACATACCCGCACTGCCAATAGTCGCCGCGGTCGATCAGCACGAAACCCTGGCGCGGTCCGGCATGCCCCATCACCTCGCGGGGATCGCCCGGTTGTTTCGACAGCTTCATCCAGACGACTTCGCTCGGCATGCCGAAACTCTCGACATCGAGGCGAGCCTTTTCCCGCACGGCCGAATTGCGGCCGTCCGCACCGACGACAAGCGTCGAGCGGATGATGAGTTCTCCTTCCGGCGTCTCCAGGACGAGGCCCGAGATTGTGCCCCGATCCTCCAGCACGTCCACCACCTTCGCCCGCATGATCAGCCGGAAGTTCGGAAAAGCTTGCGCCTTTGCGGCGAGAAAACTCAAAAAGTCCCATTGCGGCATAAAGGCAATGAAGCGGTTCTTGACCGGTAGTCGCGAAAAATCCGCGATGGTGATCGTCTCCCCACCCATTTCGGCGGAGAGTTTTGGCGCTCGCGTATGCGGCAGCCGCAAAAATTCGTCGATCAGGCCGAGTTCGTGCATCACTTCCAGCGTCGAGGGATGGATCGTGTCGCCGCGGAAATCGCGCAGGAAATCCGCGTGCTTTTCGACGACCGTCACATCGACTCCGGCCCGCGCCAGCAGGAGGCCGAGCATCAGACCCGCCGGGCCGGCGCCGGCGATCACGCAGGTCGTCTGGATTTCATGGTGTTCGCTCATCATCCCACTTCGCGCCAAGAGCACCCGTTGTGCAAGCTGCACTTGGTCGCAGCCGGGCCGAATTCAAGCCCGCTCTTGTGAGCCGTGGCTTTCGCTTGTAGACCAACGGCAGCTTTAGGAAATGGAAAACAGCATGGCCGAAACCGGCAAGCGCCGTATCAGCATCCTCGGTTCCACCGGCTCGATCGGCGTCAATACGTTGGATGTGGTGAACCAGCTCGGCGGCCGCGAAGCCTTCGAGGTCGTCGCCATCACCGGCAACAGTAATATCGCGCTTCTGGCGGACCAGGCGAAGGCCTGCGGCGCGAAACTCGCGGTTACCGCCGACGACCGCCAGTATGCGGCGCTGAAGGATGCGCTTGCCGGGAGCGGCATCGAAGTTGCGGCCGGCCGCGAGGCCCTGATCGAAGCC